>CAISJE010000034.1 GCA_903885635.1 uncultured bacterium | reverse complement strand
TTAAATAGGTTTCCTCTAAAGTGTGTGTTTTTCTGTAATCTATTACCTTTTTTCTCAAGTCCAAAGAATATGCCATAATTTCACCTCCGCTATTATTATACCATATTTCATTGTTGTTGTCAACTTAAATTACTATAACTGCGGATACAATGGGGAAAGTTTACAGGGAAGATTTCGGGAATACTTTTGACGGCGGTGCGATTGAATTTATGTGGAAATCCCCGTTTTTAGCCGCAGGGAACTCTAACATCAGAAAAACAATTGAGGAATTTTATTTTATTCTGGATGAAACTTATGACAATAATTTTAATTTTTCTGTTTACAAAAATTACGATAATGCTTATAAAGACGATGCCGATTTAATTTATTCAACAAATTCGGATAATCTAATCTGGTATGGGGATAATTTGCCGACAAATCTGAATTTTAGCTGGCATGATGATTTGAATTCAGTTCCCACTTATTGGGCAACCGGTGCAGATTCTGTTTATAAGGCAGAAATATCAGAATCGAATTATTCTGTTCAATTATGCGTTGAGGGTAATTCAGTAGAGCAGAATGCCGCAATAATCGGCTTGGAGTTTAAAGAAATTTACTTGGACGGGTAATGCACTATTTATAAAGGAAAAGCGGTGATACCGCTTTAAGTACACAAAAAAAGAAAGGAACGAAAAATGAGCGATTTAACAACAAACCAATATTCAGCGTTTATCCCTGAAATTTGGAGCCAAAAATTGAACACTATGTTGGCAAAAAATTGTGTTATGCTGCAATGCGTAAACAGAAATTACGAGGGCGAAATTAAAAATCAGGGTGATAGCGTAAAAATTATTACGCCGGCTACGGTTAGTATTTCAACACTTAGCGATACGGCTATTACTTATAGCGAATTGCAACCGGATGAAACCGATTTAGTGATTGATCAAAAGAAATTCTTTGCGTTTAAGATTAACGATGTTGCGCAAGCTCAGGCTAATCAGAGCATAATGGAGGCTCACTTGCAAAATGCAAAAAAAGCGATAGAAGAAGTTCAGGATTCTTATCTCTTGGGTCAACAAGCTTATGTTGATGCAGGTAATATTCTGGGAGGCGTAACAGCAGTAACTTTGGATAAAGATACGATTTATGAAAATTTTGTCAATCTTGCGCTAAAGCTCAAAAACGCAGATGCTGTTTCTAATAACCAAAAACCTTGGGTGGTTATTAATCCGAACATCGAATCATATTTGCTTCAAAGTCCTGAGTTTATAAGTGCTTATAACGTGGCTGATTCAACGTTGAGAGAAGGTGCTATTGGTAGAATTGCAGGCATGGACGTTTTAGTCAGCACCAATTTGACCGCGGTTAACAGCAAATATTACGTACTTGCAGGAACAAACGAGGCTATTACTTTTGCTTCTCAATTGTCAAAAATTGAAAGCTTAAGAGATAAAGATAGTTTCTCTGACTTGGTAAGAGGGCTTTATTTATACGGAGCAAAAACAATTCAGCCAAAATCTTTGGCAAAAATGATTGTAACTGCAGTTTAAAAAGTAAAAGGTAAAAGGTGAAAGGTAGTTTTAGACTACTTTTTACTTTTTGCTCTTTGGCTTTTAATTTTTAAGAAAGGAAAATTATGTTCAGCAATTTAAAACTTACAATAACGGAACTGGCTTACGCCGCCGTTAATATGGCGGAAGAAACGCTTGACAGCGCAACCGGAAAAGATAAAAAGATAGCCGCTATTGAATACATTGTTTCAATGTTACCGATTATATCTCCGTTTAGAAGTATTATTGCGGTCATTTTGTCTAAATTTATTGATGAAGCAATCGAAAAAGCTGTTAGTTATATGAACAGCATAAAAAATTTGGAGGCGTAAATGAATTTGGAAAATACAGAAGGTTCGTCTTTCGCCGATGGCCAAGAATCACAAACAATTGATACAAAAACTGATGCAGAAGACTTTTCACAAATTTCTACAAACTCTCAAGATGAGAGAGCAGAAATTCAGGAGAATGACGCTGACCAAAATCTCTATAACGAAATTCTTGAAAAACTTGATATCGTAAAAAAAGAAAATACGCAGGATATTCAAGGACAATCTGCGAATGAGCAAACAAATCAAGAGGCATATCTTAATGAAATTCAAAAATTAGAAAGACCTCAATCACAAACTCAGATAGAAATGGTTATTGCACAAGACTTAGATAAAATTCAAAAGCTTATGCAATTAGGATTAATCAACTCTAACCAAGGACAAGATTTAAAAAAGCAAGTACTGCAAAAAGCGTTTGATGACTTAGTACAAGCGGAGAAGATTAAAAGAACCTCATCACAGTTACCAAAAGCGAGTGAGCAGATATAGTAATTTAAGTTGACAACAACAATGAAATATGGTATAATAATAGCGGAGGTGAAATTATGGCATATTCTTTGGACTTGAGAAAAAAGGTAATAGATTACAGAAAAACACACACTTTAGAGGAAACCTATTTAACTT
>CAISJE010000033.1 GCA_903885635.1 uncultured bacterium | reverse complement strand
TCAGTAATAGAAACTGCAAAAAAACAGAATATCAGTATATTAGAGGCTTTATCCCCTGGCTTCTCATTTGCATAAAACACAAACCTTTAATTATACCAAAATCAGGGTTGACTTACAAATCACCCTGCTGACCTGTTACCCTATCTCTATACAATATTAACATTTTGTTACAATCTGAAAAGTACTGATTTTAATAGGGTTTAAACCGCCTAAAACACATGCTGCGACATGCTTTTAGGCAATTTTATATATACTTTATACTTAATTAATATATAAGATACCCATCCAAAGAAAGAGAGCAAGTTATGAGTAATGCTTTAAGTATTTATCAACAATCAAGAATTAACTATAAAAACCTTCCAAGCGGTGGGTGTTCGTACACTCCACCAGGGTATTGCAACAGTGTCTGGCAACAACAGCCGTCATGCAATTTTGAAATGCCCAAGAAATCTTTTATAGAAAAATTAGGTGAGGTCGCATGCGGATTAAGTACAATCGCAGGAATGGTAGGTCTTATTAAAGGATTATTCCCTTCCAAAAAAGCAGATGGGGAAGCAAAAGCTTCCGTAAATGAAGCAAAAAATACTGTAGATAATAAAACCATAGCAGAAAAAACTGCACTTGAAGCAGCAATGAATGAGGCTGATAAAAGTGGCGATTGGAAGCCGGTGACTTCTCAAGTTACACAAAGTGAAGCTGAATATAATAATAATAAAATGGCAATAGGTGAATGTGATTCCAAAATAACATCAGCTAACAATATTATAGCGGATTATAAGGGAGCAATAGATAAACTTAAAGCAGAAAAGAATGATATAGATACCAAACAAATTCCTGATGCCAAAGCCAAAATGGAAAGTACAGTCAGTGCATCTGAAACTAAAATAGGTTCTTTAAAAGCTCCAATTAGCGAAGCTAAAGCTCAAAATCCAAATGCAGATACGTCAAAATTGGAACAAGCGATTAAAGTTGAAGAAGATAAAATTACAGCGGCAAAAACTGATTTTGAAAAAACGAAAGCTCGATTGGAAGATAAAAAGAAACAAAATAATGTTGAAATTGAAAAATTCCAAACTAAAATTAGCGACCAAGGTAAAATAGTCAAGACGCAAACCGCCGAGAAAAATAGACTTACACAAAACAATCAAAAATTACAATATACTATTACAGAAGCAAAATCCAAATTAGAGATACATTTAGGTAAAACTTCTCAAGAAAAATAAAAAAAAAGGGGGCTTCGCCCCCGATTAATATGTTGAGTATTTTAAGCCAAGTTCATCTTGGCTTTTTCAATTTAATAGGTTCAACGAATAAGTTAGTTGCAAATTTTTATTTATAATACTATAATAAAGACAATAATAAAAATGAATTTAAGGACATTGAATGGACGAGATTGGCAGTATATTATTTAATTTGTTTGTAATCGCACTTTTGCTTTTTTCAAACGGATTTTTTGTTGCGGCTGAGTTTTCAATGGTAAGTGTTCGTAAAACTCGTATAACCCAGCTTACCAATGAAGGGAATTTGAGCGCAAAAGTTGCACTTGAAGCTTTAAAAGATTTAGATAAATTTATCGCAGCTGTCCAGCTGGGGGTTACGATTTCGAGTATCGGGCTTGGGTGGGTCGGGGAAGCCACTTTGGTTCGGATGGTCGAACCACTGTTTCAATTTTTACCTGCGAATTATCAACTTACGGCGGCGCACACTATTTCTATAACAATTGCGTTTTCTCTAATAACCGTTTTGCATGTAGTAATCGGTGAATTGATGCCAAAATCAATTGCATTGCAATTTCCTGAAAGAACTTCGCTTTTTATAGCTTTACCGATGAAATTGATTACAAAATTATTCAACCCTTTAATTTGCATTTTAAATGGACTTGCTAATTTTTTATTGAGATTTTTAAGAATTCCGCCATCTCAAACGTCGCATCTTGCTCATTCAATAGAAGAGTTGAATATGCTTATTAACGCGAGTTACAACGAAGGCGTCTTGAACGAAACTGAAAAGGAAATGCTTCATAATGTGTTCAAGTTTTCAGATTTGACCGCGAAACAAGTCATGGTTCCAAGAACCGATATGGCTTGTATTCCTTCCGATATTACTTTTGATGAGTTGAACACTCTTACAACAGAAAGCCAATATACACGCTATCCGGTTTATGAAGAAAATTTAGATCATATATCAGGAATAATTCATGTTAAGGATTTGTATGGATTATCGTTGAGAAAAGAGGATTTTTCGGTAGAAAAACTTTTACGTCCTGTTTTGCTTGTTCCTGAAACAATTACTATGGATAACTTGGTACGTGAATTTAAAAAACGCCAAGGACAAATGGCAATTGTAATAGATGAATTTGGAGGTACTTCAGGACTTATAACATTAGAAGATGTATTAGAAGAAATATTTGGCGAAGTTCAGGATGAATTTGACGCGGATGAAGAGGCTGATATTAGGGAAATTTCAGAGGATATATATCTTACAAATGCAATGATGCGATTGGATGAAATTACTGAATTTTTTGAAGTCGAAATTATAGACGAAGATGTTGACACAATAGGTGGCTTGGTCGTAAAAGTTCTTGGAAGAATAGCCGAGGTTGGGGATATTGTAGAAATTCAAAATCTTGAACTTAATGTCAAAGAAATTGACGGCGCAAGAATTACAAAATTAATAATTACCAAGAAAAATCTTCAAGATAAAAAAGATATTGAGGAGTAAAAATAATTGATAAGGGCATATAAGCTGGCGGGTGTGGCTCAGGAAACCTGAGGACGGTAAGGCGGAGCTGTTTTTCGCACTATGATTATCTTTAAAAGGTTGATTTTTAATTTTGTCTATGATACGCTTAAATTCGGGTTAAAAATAGATTAATAGAATTGATAAACACAAATGAGGGCCATTAGCTCAGGTGGCTAGAGCGCACCCCTGATAAGGGTGAGGTCCCTGGTTCGAGTCCAGGATGGCCCAATTATTTAGACGATTAAGTCCTTTGGCAAATATGTCATAGGGCTTTTTGTATGTATAGCTTATCTTTGAGCCATCTAGTAATAAGTTCGACAATACAATTTGAGCCATTTTTGCTTTTTCAAAGTTATTTAACGATTTAAAGCTAAAATAAAGGTTTTCAGTCAGTTCGACAATTGCTATGCCCATTTGCATGAAGCTCTTATTTGAGTTGTCATGGGCTTGAAGCAATCTTCTGCATTTTTCTAATTCTGTGTTCCATTCTTCCGATTTTGAAGTATAAAATTCTTTTGTAATTGTTCTATCTAAGTAATCTGTATACATGTTAGAAATACGGTTATTTAGCAAATCGACTTTTTTATTTAAACGTTCCAACTCAGAGCGATAATAATCTTGTTCATTTTGGAAGAATTCCTTTATTCCTTCTTTTATCCATTCGGCATGCTTTGCATCTGTTGTAATTTTTTTCATTGCATCTTCAAGTTGTATCGCAATATTTTCTTCATTTATTGATTTCTTTTTCATTGAGCAATTTTTGTGCCAACCCGTACAGTGATAATAAATATATTTCCCTTTTTTAATTTCTGCCGTAATCGCTGAACCACATTCGGCACATTTAAACATTCCTGTAAATGCAAATGACCTTTTAGTAAGTATTTCAGGTTTGTTATCTTTTTTAAATGCTATTTTTGATTTGTAAAACAAGTCTCTATCCACAATGGGTTCGTGATTACCTTCATAAATCATTTCTTTGTAGGTGAATTGACCAATGTAAAAAACATTTTTAAGCATTAAATCAAGATTACTCTTACCTATTTTGGGTTTATCATTTTTGTATATGAAGCCTTCTTGATGTAATTTTTCAATGACATGCTTAAGAGATAATCTTTGTCCAGCATATAACTCAAAAGCTCGCTTAACAAATTTTGCCCTATCTTGGTCTATAATGATTGTTTTACTATTTAATCGATTATATCCGTAAGGAATTTTGAAGGGTGATTCACCTTGTTCAGCTTTTTGTCTTTGCCCTTTTTTAACTTCTTCCGATAAATTATCAATATAGTTTTTAGCCATCAAAACTTTTATGCCATGCATGAATTTTTGGTTAGAATTAGATTCGGCACTTAAAACAGAATTTTCTTTAACGAGATGGATTTCCAAACTTGAATCTTCAAGCAGAACATAATCTTTAAAATTTCTATATAGCCTGTCAGTTTTTTCAACAATTATTACTTTTACAGACGTATTTCGCTTTAAGAAGCTAACCATGTTATTGAAGTTGGTTCTTCCAACTTTCTTGGCTGTTTCGTTATCTGTAAATTCTTGAACTATTTCAAAATTATTCGTCTTAGCATATTCTTTCAGCAACTTTAATTGAGCAGGGATTGAATATCCTTCCTGCTCTTGCTCTTTACTAGAAACTCTTGCATATATCACAGCTTTATTATTCATAGTTAGATTTTACACCAAATTTTATGAAAATTATACATTTAAACCAGCTTTGCTTTTAGATTCTTAACTATCTGATCGGCTTAGGTTTTGCATTTCTATAAAAAGCTCTTTCTACTTTCAACTTTTGATACAAATTCTCTAGTTCTACTCTTTCACTGGGATAAACCAATTTACTAAATACTACTCTTTCACTACTTGGAGGTAATAATGACTTTCTTTCCTCCTTGATATCTCTTTCTTTACCTCTTTGGGCACTAGTCTTATTTGATTTTGGTGGTTTCATAATCTCCTACCTTTCTTAATTTAATATAAAAAACAAGAGCAAAAGTATTATACTTTAGCAAATTTTTCAAAATGAGCAAAAAGTATACATTTGGAAACGAGCCTTTCATGTCCTGCGTAAGTTTCATCTATATTGCTCGACAAAATATTCATATACAATTAGAAATCACTCACAACCCGAATTTTTCTTTCAATTTATTCACTTTACCCTTAAAAGCTTTATTGTGTCCCAACGTTTCAATAAACACTTTAGCAACTTCTTCTTCTGTCATAGGGCTTTCGACCTCTTCAGAAAGAGTTTGATTTAAAAAAGCATTTTCTTTTTCTTTTAATATATTATTGTACAAAGCTCCTTGGGGTATATTACCCAAGCTGCTTTGGGTATCGCCTAAAGTTACTTTGGGTATGACTTCTAGATACCCTAAGAAGCTTATGGTAAATTTGTAATGCAATCGCTTGTTCACTCTCTCTTTTTTAATCAGTTGTTTTAGCTCTAATTCCTTAACTGCCTGCCCTACCGACACTTCACTCAACCCAGTACATCTTGCTATCGTTTTTTGCGTGGGATAGGCATAACCTAGCTTGAAGTTCCAATAATCAACAATGCATCTCAAAACCAGTCTTGAAGAGAGCATCAGCTCAACCTTCGAAAATAAATTACTGGTCGTAATTAATTTGTTTATCTCAAAACTACTGATATTAACTGTAAAATTCTTTTGTTTCACCCTCTGCCTTATTCTCCAAATAAACTCAGTTGAAGTTGCTCCCTGTTAATCGTAATAACTCCTTCAACTTCTGCCACTACCGTTTCTACTGTATCTATCTCTACGTTGGTTTCTACATTTATTTCTTTTTCTTTTTTCTCCGCTAAGAATTCATCTAACCTACCATCCCAGCCATTAATAAAAAACATTGGGGTATAAAGCACCTCCTGAAAATCCATTGATAACGTATTACCTTTTATCACTCTTGCGGGGATTCCAAGCAATGCCAGTTGAATGTAGGTCATTTTGAAACACATATCATCAATGTCGATAGCTTCAACAAATAATTTATTTTGATAGTTATACCCTTTTTCTCTCATAGTCTGTGCGAAAGCTATAACCATTCCGCCCGATCCGCTACAAGGCTCTGAAAGTGTTAATATTTTTTTGTTCTTTATTTTATCCTCTAAATCGATTGCGGATATTTCTGCCATCATCTTTGAAACATGATACGGCGTAAAAAACTGACCCTTGTAAATGGATCCCATATCATTGGTAGAAAAAACACTCCCAAGAAAATCTTGCATGGTTTCCAGTGCATCGATTACCGTAATAAACATTTCTGAAAACTTATCATGTTGTGCCTTGGTATAATTCTTAGCCACATTTAAATATTTTTCTTCTATTTTATCCGACCTGTAAAATGCGTTGGCCATCGAATAAGTTGTTAACGTAAGAAAATCACTAAATTTTTGTACCGTACTTTTTGAGTAATCTACATCTATCAATAATTTGTTGAACTGTTTTAAGTAATCCATATCTATCCTTTTTATTGTTTTTTTGCGTGGTAAACCGCCGAATGATGAATCATTCAGCTCTTATTGTTCGTTATTATCTAATTACACTGCTCTGGCTTCAGCGTGGCTAATCGTTTTTAAGTAATTGTATAAATTGGGTACTGTTGTATTGCATTGTTTAGCAATAAGCGTTTTAGGCACTTTTAAATTACTGAGTTGTATTATTGTATCTCTGTAAGCATCAAGCTTTGATTTACCTTTTTTCCCTTTGGGTCTGCCTAGCTTAACACCGCTTGCACGTTTTGAATGTAATGCTTCTTTGGTTCTTTGGCTTATCAAATCCCTTTCAATCTGTGCTACAAGGGCAAATACAGTAGAGGTGATAACAGATGTTATTCCGCTATCACCACTGTTAAAACCTTCTTTTAAAGAATAAAGTGTAATTTCTTTTTGCTTACAGAGATTAATTATTTCTAAAATCTGTGAAACTGACCTCGCTAACCTTGATAATTCAGGTACAATAAGCACATCACCTTTAACCATTGTATCTAATAGCTTTCCTAACGTTCTTTCTTTGTAGTGAACTTTACTCGTAATTTTTTCTTCCGTGAATTCAACGTTGCCTAATTTCTTTGTATTAGCAAATTGTAAAATTTCTAGTTTGTTTTTCTCCGTGTCTTGGTCAATCGTGCTTACACGTAAATACGAAAATGTGGTCATGCTATCCTCCTATGGCCTTACAATTATATACCCAATTAGCCTGAAACTTATCCTACATAAAGCTAAAAGGTATGGGAGAAGTTTTGCTCGGCTCGTTTGTGGTTCAATTGTTTGGACTAATAACTCCGCTATTTACGCAAGTTATTCTTGATAAAGTAATAGTACACAGAAGTATGTCTACGCTTCAGGTTCTGGGAATTGCTTTTGTTGCGGTTGCGATATTTGAATTTCTTTTAAATATATCAAGAAACTATATATTTATGCACACTGCAAATAAAATTGACGCGAAACTTGGTGCTAAATTATTCAAACACCTCTTTGCGCTCCCTTTTGTATATTTCGAATCAAGAAAAGTCGGCAATATTATCGCAAGGATTCGCGAGCTCGACCAAATTAGAGATTTTATTACAAATAAATCTGTTTCCGTAATCATTGATCTATTTTTCTCAACGGTATTCCTCATCGTGATGTTTATTTACAGTAGAGTCTTGACTTTTGTGGTGCTCGGCATAGTCGCATTAATTGCAATTTTGTACATAGTAGTAACCCCTGAACTCAGGGAGCGCCTGAATAATAAATTTCAAATGGCGGCTCAGTCCAACTCCTATCTTGTGAAATCTGTCACAGGCGTTCAGACTGTCAAATCGCTTTCAATTGAAGGCACAATGCAGAAAAAATGGGAAGAATATTTGGGCAAATATGTCAGAGCCGGGTTCAGCTTGTCTGTGATGAGCAGTGCGGCTGGTTCACTTTCGAACTTTTTCCAAAAAATAATGACAATAGCAATTCTGTGGATTGGAGTCACGCTTGTAATTAAAAACCAATTAACAATCGGCCAGTTGATAGCTTTCCAAATGTTTGCAAATCAATTTACAGCTCCCGTTATGAGGCTTGTTAATTTATGGAACGAGTTTCAACAAGTGCTTTTGGGCGTTGACAGGTTAGGGGATATTTTAAATCATCCGATTGAAATCACCTCAGAAAAAGCGATAACTCTACCGAGAATCAATGGTTCAGTGAGAGCCGAAAATTTGAGCTTTAAATACACGCCAAATGGTCCGATGGCTATTGATAAAATGAACTTTAATATAAAGCCTGGTCAATGTATCGGAATTGTCGGGCGTAGTGGATCGGGGAAAAGCACAATATAGTAATTTAAGTTGACAACAACAATGAAATATGGTATAATAATAGCGGAGGTGAAATTATGGCATATTCTTTGGACTTGAGAAAAAAGGTAATAGATTACAGAAAAACACACACTTTAGAGGAAACCTATTTAACTT
>CAISJE010000032.1 GCA_903885635.1 uncultured bacterium | reverse complement strand
TTCAATCAGTAACCGGTTTTGATTGGATAGTTAATACTTTATTGATTGCAAATTAGTATTAAATGATAAACTACTAGATGAACCATATAAAATCAAGAAAAAAGAGCTTTCTGCTCATCCTAAGGCAATTCAAATGAAACCGGTAATTATAAAAAAGTACTCTTATTTTGTAATGGGTGATGATAGAGATTTATCTTTTGATAGTAGATTTTTTGGAGCTTTGCCAAGATGGTTCATAAAAGGCAAAGTTATTGAGATTAAAAAATAAAAACTTCCGACTTTTGATGTTAAACCTTGATACAAAAATGTCAAACTCTCTGACACACCACACTCGCGCTCGAACTTGGACAAGGCTCCGCCTTGTAGTTCTAGCCTCGTAATTTCAACAAAATAAAAAGCCCAATCCAAAAATGGATTAGGCTTTTTATTGGAGCGGGAGACGAGGCTCGAACTCGCGACATCATCCTTGGCAAGGGTTATCTAATGACCTTTTGTAGGTGATTTAATATACCTCAAAGTGAATAAAATCAAGGATTATTCACATAGGCTCACTTTGACTCACACAACACATTTTATATAAAATTACACACTATTTACACACAGATTACACACAAATATCGTTGTGGAATTAGTGGATTTATTCTAGAGTTTTTGATTATGAAGTTCCTAAAACAATAAGTTATTTTAAAGTTTCATTAAAAAAAAGCCATGCAAGTATTTGTTGTTATATAATTTGCATATGGATAGGCTCACCAAAGAACAACGAAAAAAGAACATGAGAGCTGTTAAAAATAAAGACAGCAAAATTGAACTAAAACTTCGTAAAGCACTTTGGGAAAAAGGTTATCGATACAGAAAAAATTACAACAAAGTAGAGGGTAAGCCCGATATTGTAATTACAAAGTATAAACTTGTAATTTTCTGTGATAGTGAGTTCTGGCACGGATATGATTGGACAAACAAGCAAAAAGAAATCAAGTCAAATCAAGAGTTCTGGACTAAAAAAATTGAGTCGAATATGGAAAGAGATAAAAAGGTCAATATGGCATTGGAGTCTCAAGGCTGGAAAGTTTTAAGATTTTGGGGAAAAGAAATACAAAAAAACATAGATGAGTGTATATCTAAAATCGAGACAATGATAGAGGTAAAATGAGCAGTAATACTTTAATTAGAGAAACTGAAAAAATAATTGAGTCCAAAAATGGTAAAATATTTTTGTTACGTAACTATACACCTATAAAAAAGGGGGTTCCGTTTCCAGCTCCAGTAAATCACAAATTTACTTTTATTGATTTGTTTGCGGGTATTGGTGGAATGCGTATTGCTTTCCAGAATTTGGGTGGAAAATGTGTATTTAGTTCTGAAATAAATGAATATTCTCAAAAAACATATGCGGCAAACTTTGGGGAAATTCCAGACGGCGATATTACTAAAATAGACGAGAAACAAATTCCAAATCATGATATTTTAGTTGGTGGTTTCCCTTGCCAAGCATTCTCTATTGCAGGCAAAAGAGGTGGTTTTAAAGACACAAGAGGGACATTGTTTTTTGATGTTGCAAGAATAATAAAAGAAAAACAGCCGAAGGCATTCTTTTTGGAAAATGTTAAAGGACTTGTAAATCACAAACAAGGTAAAACATTAAATACTATTTTAAATGTATTAAGAAATGATTTGGGTTATACAGTTCCAGACCCACGAATTATGAATGCTAAAAACTTTGGGGTTCCACAAAATAGAGAACGAATTTTTATTGTTGGATTTAGGGGTGATTTGGGTATAAATGTAGAAAATTTCCAATATCCTGAACCTTCTGATGCAACAAAATGTATTAATGATATATTGGAAAAGAAAACTGTATCTGCAAAATATTATCTCTCAACAAAATATATTGAATGTTTAGAAAATCATAAAACAAGAAATGAAGCCAAAGGAAATGGCTTTGGTTACCAAATAGTTGATACAAAGGGAACTTCAAATACTATTGTAACTGGTGGAATGGGCAGAGAACGTAATCTCATCATTGATAAAAGGTTAAAGGATTTTACTCCCGTAACTCACATTCAAGGTCAAGTTAATCGTGAGGGAATAAGACGTTTGACCCCTAGAGAATGGGCAAGACTGCAAGGGTTCCCAGATGAATTTGTTTTTGAAAATGTTGTTTCAGATGCTCAGGCATACAAGCAATTTGGCAATTCAGTTGCTATACCTGCAATTCAAGCTACAGCAGAAAATTTAGTTTCTTTGATTATTAAGGAGTAAATCATGATAAAAGGAAATAAAGGGGAATGGAGCGAAATATATGTTCTTCTAAAGTTATTGGGAGATGGTGGGATTTATGCAGCAGATGGGAATTTAAAAAAAATATCCTCTGTTTATTATCCTTTAATAGAGATTTTAAGAAAAGAAAAAAAACAAACAGAAAAAAGATATTTATATGATGACTCCAATCAATGCATTAATATTTTAGAAAGTTCTTCAGGAGAAATTTTACTTCGATTACCTATAAATGAATTCAAAGAAAAGTCAACATTGTTATTAAAGGAAATTAATAAAATTAAAAAAGTTAAAGGTACTTTTGCTATTGAAGAAATCGAAAACTTCATGCAATCAATACAATGTTTTTGTTTGAAGGCTCCATCTCAAGATAAACGAGATATAACAATTGTATTGCACGATACTAATACCTGCAGAAATGAAACGTTTGGCTTTAGTATTAAATCTAAGCTGGGAAACCCATCTACACTTCTAAATGCAGGTAAAACAACAAATTTCATCTATGAAATTATTGGGGATTTATCAAGTGATGATATTAATGAGATAAACTTAATCAATACTAATTCTAAAATTATAGATAGAGTTAATACCATTTTCTCAAAAAACTGTAGTCTGAATTTTATAGAGACAGAAAACTTGAATTTTTATCTAAATTTATCTATTATTGACACTTCTATGCCTGAAATTTTAGCTAATTTATTAGTTTATTTTTATAAAAAGGATGATGAAGTAAGGGCAAAGTCAGTCAAGGACTTAATTCAAAAACTTAATCAGATAAATCCTTGTAATTTTAATATGACTTTAAAACATCCATTTTATGAGTATAAACTTAAAAACTTTTTGACTGATGTTGCATTAGGAATGAAGCCTTCTAAAACTTGGTCGGGCAAAATCGATGCAACTGGTGGTTACATTGTAGTTCGTAAAGATGGCGAAATAGTTTGTTATCATTTCTATAGAAAAAATGAATTCCAAAATTATTTAATTAACAATACTCAATTGGACTCACCTGATATGAAAAAGTATGATTTTGGTAAAATATATTCCAAAAATGGTAAAAACTATATCAAACTAAATTTACAAGTCAGATTTATGTAGTGGCTGAAAGACATAAGTATTAAATGCAGAGTATTTGCTATAATGCAAAATCCTGCATTGTTTTATCTTTCATATCGTCATTAATTCCAATGTATCTTAAAGTTACACTTGGGGCTGAATGGTTAAATATATCCTGTAAGATTGCAACATCTAGATATTGTTGATAGTGATGGTAGCCAAATGTCTTTCGAAGAGTGTGTGTGCCGATTTGGTCTTTAATGCCAACCTGCTTACACGCATCATTTATAATTCTATAGGCTTGCATTCTTGTTATAGGCTTATTCTCACCATTCCTGCTTTGAAATAGGTATTCATTATCAGCCATTGAATTAATAAATCCGTCCAAATTTTGTTTGAAACAGCCGTTTATAAGAAACCGCTTGGTTTTACCTGTCTTTTTTTCTTTTATTACTATATGGTCTTTGTCTCTAACATCCGATACTTTTAAGGTCAACAGGTCTGATATTCTTAAGCCTGTGTTGATGCCTGCAACAAACAGTAAATAATCTCTATAGCCATTTCTTTTCAAAATGTCTTTTACTTGCTTAATAATTTCTCTGTCTCTAATTGGTTGTACTAATTCCATGATATTCCTTTCAAACTGCCTAACTTTTCATCCATTGTAGCACATTGAAAGTTACAAGTCAATACATTATGAAACATTTAATTCTAATTTAGTTAGACCTATTTCTGTAAAGTACTGATATTACTAAATCACACACAAATTAACGAACTATACACAATACATATTGTGTAACATTGGCATGAGAAAATATATTATAAATAAAGTTTTATATTTGTACTAAAATATAATATATCGAAGAAAAATAGGAGTGCTTGAACATGCGAGAAAAGTTTACTAGCAAAAATTCAAAAGAAGTAAAAAGTTCTGTAAGAAATGATATGGGTCTCATAGATACAAACCCATTTGGGCTTTTGTACGAGTATTTTTTGCAACAAGAAGTTGAAATCGATAATGAAGTTATATTGGATGAAGATTTTAAAGCTAAAAATAAAGTTACTTCAACAAAAAGATTTGTTTATTTTGATAAATCAGATAAAGAATACATTATAAACTATACATGGAGTCTATTGAGTATCGACAAGGATTATGCAAGAGGCAGTAAAAATATACCAAATAGACCTTTGATGCATCAATATGTTGCTTGTTGGGACGGTTCAAGTGATATAGTTGTGCATCATTTGAATTCTGATGGGAGAAACAATTCATTGCTCAATCTAGTTACCGTCTCTAAGCAAAAACACGATGAAGAATACACACCTAAAATCAATAAAGTTGAAGCGTATGCAAAAACAATTGTTAGAGAATATTTAAAAAAGACATCAATGGACAATAAAAAAGAAATAAGTAGAAGATTTAAATGGGTTACAATTGACATTATAAATCAGCAGGTCATGAGTAGTCTTATTCAGGATATTGATAATAGCAACTTATTGGATAGAACTAAATACAGAAGTGATGAGGCTTATAGAAAAGTTTATAATGAACAAATAGCCAATTTATATTCCAATAAATTAGACCTTTTGCTTGAGAAAATTGCTATAAACGAAAAAATATACAATATAGATGGGTATAAGTTAAATATCGATGCACTATGTTATTATGAAAATTCAGGGCAAAGTGTTACTTTGGGGGTTGAGTTTTAAATATACATAAAACATCAAATCTCCACCGAGATAAATGAATGATATGAAGACTTTATGAGTGAATATAATAATCCTACCTAAACACAATTAAAATCGAATATAAGGCATCTCATATGCTTATTTAGAATAACAATACTCCAATAAATCAAGCTATGATTGGGATACCCCCTAGTCATTTTGTAGGAAAAGAACATACTAGGCTAATTCATACCTTACTCTTGGTTGAGTTAGATTTAGGTTCTGAAAACACTTTCATATCGCATGATTTTATATGCTTATATTCGGCATTTTATTAAATTAATAAAATAAACAACTAAGACCTAATGAAAACATCCAATCTCCATAGGGATTAATCAAAGATATGAAGACTTTACACTCTCGGAGGATATAACTACCCCCAAGCATATAAACTCTCGATATACAGCATTCAAAATCCCATTGTAGAGCAATAAATCAAGCTATAATTGACCTTGCAAAAATGGATTAAACAAGATTAAAAAAATAGAGTAGCTTATGTAGCACGTAGATTAAAGTTTGCATATTTAAATAATAACAATAGACATATTGCGAAATAAAATAATGCCAAAAACTAAAAAGACGATTTTTCATCAAGGTTTGTTCTCTTTATGCAAAATCTAAATGAAAATTCCAAAGTCCTGCACAAACCTTAACAAATTTGTCATCTATGCCATTT
>CAISJE010000031.1 GCA_903885635.1 uncultured bacterium | reverse complement strand
TTTGATAGAATAAGTAAAAAGAAGATACAAGAAGTAGAAAATTGGGTAAACAATAGACCGATGAAAGTATTAGAGTTCAAAACACCTGCACAGAAACGCATTGAGGCATTAGGTGTTGCACTTTAGGTCAGAATTCGGGGCGTTTTAATTTATTTGTTGTATATGCTTATTTAGTGTATAGTTAAAGATATAAAAGCTACGGAGTAAAAGATGACAGAGTACAAAAATGTTTTAATCACAGGCGGAGCAGGCTTTATCGGTTCACACCTCGGAGATTTGTTAATCGAAAACGGCTACAATGTTTTTGTCGTAGATAACTTGTCTTCAGGCAATGGTCATAATCTTAATGCAAAAGCGAAATTTTATAACTTGAACATAAATTCAATCGATTTGGAAAATATTTTTAAAGAAAATAAAATCGATTACGTGTTTCATTTTGCGGCACAGGCAAGTGTAAGTTTTTCTACAAAAAACCCGACAGAAGATGCAACAGAAAATATTTTAGGAAGCATTAACGTTCTTAAATTTTCAAAAAAATACGCAGTTAAAAAATTCATAACCTCCTCAACTGCTGCGGTTTACGGAGTTCCTAAATATTTACCTGTGGATGAAAACCACACTACAACGTGTCTTTCTTTTTACGGACTTTCTAAACTCACCATGGAAAAATACACAGAATTATTCGGAATTGATTACCTAATTTTCAGGTTCGCTAATGTTTATGGTCCACGCCAATCGGCGCATGGTGAAGCAGGCGTTGTTGCTATTTTTGCCGATAAAATGAAACAAAATAAAGAGATAATTATCCACGGTGACGGCGAACAAACAAGAGATTTTGTTTACGTTTCTGATATTGCTGAAGTTTGTCTTTGTGCGATACAAAGCGAACTTAAAAACGAAATAATTAATGTTTCGACTGACAAAGCGATTTCTATCAACAGACTTTTTGAACTTATGGCAGAAAAATACTGTTACAAAAAAACGCCGAGCTACACCCAAGCAAGATTTGGCGATATTAAACACAGCATTTTAGACAACAAAAAATGTAACGAGTTACTCGGAATAACGCCCGCGACTTCGGTTGAAAGTGGTTTAGAAGCTTTGGTTGGTTAGAAATTTTCCTTGGCAATTATTGTTATGATTTTTTTGACTTGAGGTAAATCTTCGTGTATGGTTTGCCAAACAAATTGATAATCAATGCCTAAATAATCATGAATTAAAATATTTCTCATCCCTACCATTTCTCTTAAAGGCAATTCAGGGTATTGCACTTTAAATTCTTCAGGAATATGTTTTGCGGCTTCTCCAATTATTTCAAAATTTCTTGTTATTGCATCTAAAACCATATCGTTACTCATAAGTTTTTCATAAGAAATATTTTCTGCATATTTTGTTATTTTGTCAATGCAATCAAGAATATCTTGAAAAAATAACTGGGGCGTTCGGTTTTTCATATTTGTACCGCCTCGCTTAAAATTGAAGTTTTAATGAGAGGCTTTAAGCCATTCGGCGTGCCTAAGTCAATTTTTTTGCCCAAAAGATTTTCAAAATATTGTTTCAAATTAACAAATTTAAAAAGACCAATCGGCTTTGTAGTCTCGACAAGTATATCAATATCACTTTCTGGAGTTTGCATGTCTTTTGCGTAAGAACCAAAAATAAATATATTTGAAACATTAAAAACTTCAGCAAGTTCTAATTTCTTACCATTTATAATTATTCTCAGTTCATCAAGCGTATAAATTTCATTCATTATAATTCTTATTATATCAGATTTTTTTATTTTTTGAACCCCTTGCCAAATTTCTCTTTAAGTTTTTCTTGGATATAACTCGTCAAAGTTATTTTTTCGGCTGATTCGCCACGTAAATAAGCATGCCCGCCGTATTTGAATTTAGATTTGTCCCGTTGGATAATTTTAACTTTCGGGTTTAATCTCAAAAATGGCTTGCCGTGAGTCGGATGGATGTAATTATTGCTCAAAATCTTATGTGGCCTTGTCAAAACATATTTGTTAAAAACGCTTTCGTCGTGGAATTTTGGAATAAAATGATGCTTTAAATCTTCATCCATCATTTTTTCACAAATGTCGAGCATTTCTAAAAATTCCTTTGCTCTCCCGCCTAAAAGTCCTGCATGAAAGTAATATTCACCCTCGCCGTAAGGAATATAAGAGCTGGATTTTGGATTTCTTTCGTATTCAAATTCATAGTTCGACTTAAATCTTTTGTTGCCTGAATGAAGCGGCGCTACAATATAGCCTTCTTCTTCTGTCGGGAGCAACTCGCCTTCTGAAACAGAATGGATTACCTCCATATTTCCGTTGAAGAAAAACACATAATCGTAATCTGCCAACTGCTCTTTTACCTTGTTTAAAATTTTATACCTAAGTGCTGTAATCAATGGCCAGCCAAGGTTTTCTTGCGGAACAATCGTAATTTTTTCGTCAGACTGCAATTCTTGGCTGTCAGTGAAGAAAAAGTAATGTTTTTCACAATTTTTCAGTAAATTTTTTTCGCAAGAACGATAAAATTCCTCCCAAAAAATCGTATAACGACCTGTTCCAATATATAAAATTGCTACTTTACTCATTTCTCACCTCTCACTTCTTCGGGGCTTATTGTTGGTGGGCTGAAGCCCACCCTACTTCTCACTATTTACCCCTCACCAAGAATTTCTAAAACTCGTACCTCGTTTTGAAATTCTATCCTCTCCCGCAAGGGGCGAGGAGGATTCACCGTTTACCGTTTACCATTTCCCTTTATGTTATAATAGAGAAAATTATAAGTCAAACATTGGAGAAATATGCCCAAAATCAGTGTAATAATGCCTGTTTATAATACAGAAGAAAAATATTTAAAAGAAGCGATTGAGAGTATTTTAAACCAAACCTACGTTGATTTTGAGTTTATAATAATCGATGACGGCTCAAGCAATAACGCTCAAGAGGTCATTTTATCCTACAAAGATTCAAGAATTTTGTATATACAAAACGAACAAAATCTCGGGCTTATAAAAACCTTGAACAAAGGGCTGGATTTGGCGAAAGGCGAATACATAGCACGTATGGATTCGGATGATATTTCGCTCCCTGAACGATTTAAAAAGCAGGCGGATTTTTTGGATAAAAATCCAGAAATTGATATTTTGGGGGCTTGGTTTAATTGTATTCCAAGAGATAGAGTTATTGAAACCTTTACTACTGATGAAGAAATCAAAGAGTGCATGCTGATAAATTCCAATAATATCGGGCATCCTACAGTTATGATAAGAAAATCGACCGTCGATGCTTTGGGGATAAAATATGATGAAACTAATCTATATGTTGAAGATTATGCGCTTTGGCTCTCCTTGATAGAAAAAGTCAAGTTTGCGAATGTTGGGGAAATTTTATTGAATTACAGAATACACGAAAAAAGTGTTTGCCAGACGAAAGAATTGGAGCAAAGTTTAAATGTTCAAAAAATAATGGTGTTGGCTCAAGGCAAATATTTCGGTATTGATAATACAAATGTTCTTAATGTGATTGAAAAATTAAAAATCAATCAAAATATTACTTCAAAAGACTTGCTGGCAATGAATAATTTTGCAGAGCAGATTAAAATAATGATGAAAAGACGGGGATTCCAATGCCAATATGATATAAACAAAAGTTTTTATAAGTTTGCCGTTAAAAAATGTAAAAAAGATTTTCTGTTCTTAAAACTGCTTTGGTTAGGGAATTTGAACAAACTTCTTCGATTGCATTTAGGGTTCAAGCTCCTCAATTCTGTAAGATTTATGAATACCGCTGCACAAATAAATTATAAGCCTGCAAAACCGAATATTTCTGCGGTAATGGCACTTTATAATACTCCGCATAAACTTTTAGAAAAAACCGTCAAGAGTATTTTAAACCAAACTTTTTCGGATTTTGAACTTATTATTATTGATGATGCTTCTGTCATGGAATATGGACAATTTTTTGGTAACTTTGATGATGAGAGGATAAAATATTTTAGACTTGAACAAAATAAAGGTCCCGGTCATGCAAGAAACGAAGGAATTAAAAAAGCGTTAGGCGAATACGTTGCAATTGTTGACAGTGATGATATTTATATGAAAAACAGATTTGAAGTTCAGAAAGAGTTTTTAGACAAACATACTGATATATCTTTATTGAGTGGCGTTTTTCAATTCTCAAACAACAAGAAAAAGTCGTCTGTTATGGAAAAGGATAAAGATATTAAAACATTTATGTTGTTTAATTCTGCGTTGACAAATGCTGCGGTAATGCTCAGAACAGATATTTTCATTGAAAAAAATCTATTCTATCCCGAAAAGCTTACTTTTGGCGAGGATTATTCACTTTGGATTGATGCGATGTTTTCAGGAATAAAAATGGCGAACCTTAATGATAAGTTGATGATATATGTCAGACGTAAAAATCAGTTATCCAAAACGAAAATGGAAATGCAAGCAAATATTTTAAAGGATTTATACAGAAAAATCTTTACGCACCTTCAATTGGATTTTTCTCAAGAAGAAATTGATTTGCATTACAATATTTACGCGCAAAAATGCGGTTTTATGACCTCAGAAAAAATATCAGATTGGTTTAACAAAATTATTCAGCACAACAAAAACCTGCAAATATTTGATGAACAACAGCTTATTGATAAAAAAAATCAAACAATTGAAAACTATTATAAATTTAAAACAAGAATATTCAAACTAAAGATTTTAGAGTATAATTTTTGTATATATAAACCGTTTAAAATAACGTTTGAAAAACGCATTTAATCTAAGTAGAGACAGGGGGAAAGATGAGTAAAGTTAAAATTTATACCTGGGCAGATAAAGCACCTGATTTTTTGTATAAACAGTATGAAACGATTAAAAAATTTGTTAAAGACGAGGATTTCGAATTCATAGTTTTCAACAATGTTCCTGCGCCCAAATTGGACAGGCAAAAAAAGATTAAGAAAATATGTAAAGAACTTGGAATCAAGTGTTTGGATGTGAGATTCAGAACATTTGTTTCAGGCGCAGCGCAAATCTGCGCTTGGGGCATTCACTGGGCTTATCATAGATTTTTCAGATGGGAAAAAGACACCATCCATGTCATTTTCGATTCGGATATGTTTTTTATAAAAGATTTTAATTTCAACGAATTTTTGGGCGATAATCATATTTGTGCACTTCATCAAAGACGCTGCGATATAGAGTATCTCTGGAACGGCATTGTAATAATGCGAGGTGGAGAATTACCTGACAAAAGCCATTTTGACTATCGTCTTGGCGATATTAATGGTGAAAGAACCGACGTTGGCGGGCGGCTTTATTACTGGATGAAAAGAAATCCCGATTTAAAAATAAGATACATGATGCACACAGGACATTTGGATGTTTCAAAAAGTGCGATGTTACCGGAAAAAGTTCGCAGTGGCTACAAACCTGAGTACAGTTTTCAGTTTATTGAAAACGCAGTTTTACACTACCGTGCAGGTTCAAATTGGGATAAAAAATCAAAAGATTTTGTGGATACTAAAAAGGCTTATTTTAACGAACTTTTAGACGAACTTTTATATAATGACGGGCAAATCAGTGAAGCCCCTGAATTATATAGTTGTAAAGAATGACAAGGGGCGTATTTTGACAAAAAAAATCGTAAAATTTGTCGGCGGGTTGGGAAACCAAATGTTTCAATACGCCTTTGCATATGCTTTATCTGAAAAACTAAATACTGAAGTTAAGCTTGATTTATCTTGGTTTGAGGAGGTTAAAACCCACCAAAATGTCACAGCAAGACCTTTCGACCTTAATGTTTTCAACATCGATTACGAAGTGGCAATCAAAGAAGAACTGGCAGAAATTATACGAACAGTTAAACGCAGCAAAGTCCAGCGTTTTTTGCACAATGTTTTTAAAATTAAAAAGTATAGACCGATTGGCACCTGCTTTGTTGAAATGGTCATGGGCGAGTTCAACAAAAAGTTACTCTCATCATTAGATTATTTTTATTACGACGGATATTTTCAGAACGAAAAATATTTTAAAGACGCAAGAGAAGAACTTTTGAAAGCTTTCAGCTTAAATCTCCCTGTGGATGAACAAAACCAAGGAGTATTGGACGAAATTTTAAAAACCGACTCTGTTTCTCTCCACGTAAGGCGCGGGGATTATGTCACTCTTGAATGTGCAAAAGATTTTCACGGAACGTGTTCGATTGAATACTACCAAAAAGCGATTGAATATATCGCAAAAAAAGTTAAAGCCCCCCATTTCTTCTTATTTTCTGATGATATTCCTTGGGTAGCAGAAAATTTAAAGTTGGAATATCCTTGCACCATTGTTGACTTTAATCAGGACAAAAGCTGGATGGATTTGGAGTTAATGAAAAACTGTAAACATAATATCACAGCTAATTCAAGTTTTTCTTGGTGGGGGGCATGGCTCAATCAAAATCCCCAAAAAATAGTTGTTGCACCAAGGCAATGGACCGCAAAAAAAGTTAAAAAATGTGGAATTATTCCACCAGAATGGATTAAATTGTAAAATTATTTACCGTAAAGTTGAATTAATTCATCCACAGTTGTTAAGTAATGGAATTTTTCTTCGACTTCTTGTTGCAAAAAGGCGTTTATTTTGTCTATCATCCTAATCGCTTCGTCGCATTGTTTATCCGAGCCTTTCACATAAGCTCCTATATTAATCAAGTCTTCATTTTTTTTATAAATAGCCAGTAAATTTCTTATTTTACCCGCCGCTTTTCTATGCTCATCAGTCGTAACATCAGGCATGACCCGACTAATAGATTGTAAAATATCCACCGCAGGATAATGATTTTTATGCGCAAGGTCGCGAGATAACATTATGTGCCCATCTAAAATACTTCTTGCCGTATCTGAAATAGGCTCATTAAAATCATCCCCCTCAACCAAAACGGTATAAAGTCCGGTCATTGTACCTTTTTCATTACTTCCTGCTCTTTCTAATAATTTTGGCATAAGTGCAAAAACCGAAGGCGTATAACCTCTAGTTGCTGGAGGTTCACCTATTGCCAGCCCCACTTCTCTTTGCGCCATAGAAATACGCGTTATACTGTCAAGCATAAACAAAACATCACGACCGGTGTCTCTGAAATATTCTGCAATAGATGTTGCAACATGCGCTGCTTTTATTTTCACCAACGACGGTTGCTCAGAAGTCGCCGCAATAACAACCGTTCTTTTCATTCCTTCCTGACCGAGAGCTTTTTCAATAAATTCCCTTACTTCCCTGCCTCGTTCTCCGATAAGCGCAATTACGTTCAAATCCGCAGAGGTATTTTTTGCCATCATCGCCAAAGTTGTACTTTTCCCGACACCCGAACCTGCGAAAATTCCTAATCTCTGACCTTTGCCTACCGTCACAAAACCATCGATAGATTTTATTCCCAACGAAAGAGATTCCGTTATTCTTCTTCTTTTAAGCGGATTAATCGCATCCGCATGGGTTGATTGTAAAGTTTGAGAATTAATCTCACCCAAATTATCAATTGGTCTGCCAAGCCCATCAAGAACACGACCCAAAAGTTGTTCTCCGACCTTAATCTTCATTGCCGAACCGCTATTAACAACAATCGCACCCGGTTGTAGTCCTTCCATTGAACCAAGCGGCATCAATAATATTTTCCCCTGACGGAATCCAACAACTTCTGCCCAAACAGGTTCTTCACTAAGACGGTTGTAAATATAACACAAATCCCCAATACTCGATTGAGGGCCATCAGCTTCAATTATCAGCCCGATTATTTCAATAACCTTGCCGATTTCTCGCATGGTATTGGTTTCTTTGATTATTTGTGAGTATTCTTCTAGTTTAAACACTGTTTGTTTTTTAACCCCTCCCCGAAATCAAAGATTTCGACCCTCCCTCAAGGGGAGGGTAACAAACCCTTCAACCTTTCAACTATTCAACCCTTCAACTTCGTTACTAAGTTTTTCACTCGGCGTTGAATTCATCTTAACCATAAGTTTTTCCGCGATTTCGTCAATTTGCGATTTTACTCTGCAATCTACCCTCGAAAGTGGAGATTCAACAATCGTTCCGTCAGGCGAAACGCTGTTGTCTTCGATGATTTTTATTGAAGAAAGTTGAGGAATTTTTTCTTTTAATTCATCTGATATCGCATAAATTTTTTCAGCCATCATCGGGTTTACGATAATTGTTATATTTTCTTTATCTTTTAAAGCCTGAATTGCGTTTTCTGTAATTGATTTTAAAATATTATCATCCAGTTCAAGTGATTTATGACAAACTTTTTGTGCAATCTCTACTACCAAGCTTATTATATCCAAGTGTGTAGATTTTATTATATTATTTTTGATTGCAAACTCACTTCTCGCAAAATCATTGATAGTTATGATTTTATCCTGAAGTTCTTGCGTTATATTTTCAAGCCCCTCCTGCCTACCGGCTTCAAAACCTTCTTGGTGGGCTTGTTGAATAATCGCATCAACTTCAGACAATGCTTGATTTTTGGCACTTTCCACTATTTCTTGAGCCTGTTGTTGGGCTTGTTCAATTATCTCTCGAGCTTTTTGTTCACTCTGAATAATTATTTCTTTTTCTTTCTTAAGTGCTTCTTGAATTTTTGTATTGTAAACACTTTGCTCCACAGGCACAATAAAAGAACTACCCAATTGTACGTTATTACTTTTTATCCTAGTCAATTAATTCATCCTCATTGTTTTCACGAGAAATAATTATTTCGCCTGAAACTTCTAATGTTCTTATTATGCCGACGAATTTAGTTTGAACTTCTTGAACTTCTTTTGCTCTTGCAGGACCCATGTATTCCATTTCATCACGCAGCATAGCTTGTGCACGTTCGGACATATTTTTGAAGATTTTTTCTTTCACATCCTCTTTTGTACCCTTCAGAGACATTGCCAAATCTTTTGTGTCTACTTCTCGTAAAATTCTTTGAATAGCCTTATCCTCAAGGTTAACAATATCTTCAAATACGAACATTAATTCTCTAACATCTTCTGCTAATTGAGGGCTTCGAATTTCAAGCAATTCTATAACGTTTCTTTCAGTAACTCTGCCGGCATGGTTTAAAATATTTGCCAAGGATTCAACACCACCGGCCTTTGAGAAGTCTTGAACTACGACAGATGAGAATTTACTTTCAACAATTTTTTCAATTTCCGAAAGTATTTCAGGATTAGTGGTATCCATTTCCGCAATTTTCATAGCAACCTGCGCTTGGATATCCGCAGGGAGATAGTTTAAAACTTGTGCAGAATGTTCAGGTTTCAGATAAGCCATAATTAAAGCAATTAATTGAGGATTTTCATTCTGAAAAGATGTTGCCAATTGCCCTGGATCAGCCTCGTTAAAAAACTGAAACGGATTAGAATTCATTAAAACAACTAATCTATCCAAAATCTTTTTAGCATGATCTGTACCATAGGCTTTTTCCAAAAGTTCCTTTGCATAATCCATACCACCTGAAGAAAGATAATTACTTGCCTGAAAAAATGTTTTAAATTCTTCTAAAATACTGTTTAAAATTTCTGTAGAAACTTTATTCAAACTTGCAATATCCATAGTAATCTTATCAAGCAAATCATCATCGGCAATATTTTTTAGTACCTCAGAAGCGGTAGTTGGTCCCAGCACAATTAAAAATGCTGCAACTTTTTGTGTTGGGGTCATAGTTTGTATTTCTAAATCAGGTCCCATAGTTATTAATCCTTAATATAGTATGTAAGTAATCTTGCTGCCTCCGCAGGGTCTGCCATAATCGTATCGTTAAGTTCCATTCTTATTCTTTCAAGTTCCGGATCTAAGTGAGCCTCAATTAAAGGAAGGGCTTCATTTTCTATCAAATTTGTAGGTGATTCTTTAATTGTCGGTAATTGCGCTTCAAAAGTTCTTGCATTATAAGGTTCATCCATTGGCGATGTTGAACTTCCACCGTTCTTAAATAGACCTTTAATTACAAGCAATGCGGTTAATCCTAAAATCAAAACAACCGCCAAAGGTCCGACTTTTGTGGTCCAAAATTCAATACTGTTATCTTTTGCAAGATCTTTTTGCATTTGGTCTTGCGCGGCTTTCTCCTCCGCAATTGATTCAAACTGTAAGCTTGAAACAGTAATTACATCGCCTCTGTTATAATCCGCGCCACTGGCTGAAAGCACAAGGTTTTGGATTTCTTCTTTTTCCTTTTGGGTAAGAATTTTATTAACGGCAACAGCAATTGTCATTCTTTTTACAGTGCCCGGAGCGTAAATTACTTGCTTAATCTCTTTGGAAACACTATAATTTGTTGAATTTTTTTGTTTTGTATAATTCAGATTTTTGCTCCCTGACGATGTGGCTATAGACGGGGTTGTACCGGTCTGATTGGGATTTGTATAATTTTCATCTTCAGTCTGAGAAGTGGTTAAAACCCCTTGACCTTTGTCATTTAATGGAATATAACTTTCTATTGTTGATTTTGCGCTGTCAAAATTAATATCGGCACTTACCTGCACGGTTGCATTACCCTTGCCCATGATTTTTTCAAGAACGGTAGTAATTTTTGTAGCTGTATCAGTTTCGAAGTTGGTTTTAAAACTTTCCATGTCATTAGAATTTTTACCGTTTTCGTCACTTAAACTATTTCCGTTTTGGTCAGTAATAAAAACTTTGTCGGGAGTCATCCGAGGAATTGCATAAGCAACAAGATTTTTGATGGCTTTCACTTGAGAACTTTTGAGCTTATAACCCGCATCTAAAATTATCATAACAGATGCAGTAGGTTCTTCATCCTGTTCCTGAAAAATGGAACGTTCGGGTTCAGCTATTTGAATTCTTGCACTTTTTATTCCATTCATTTTTTCAATGGAACGAGTTAATTCCCCTTGAAAAATTCTTTGTTTGGTTAATTTATTTTTAAAATCGGTTGAGCCGAGTTGTAAATCATCCAAAAGTTCAAATCCGGGGGTAGAATTCTTAATTAGATCATTTTCTGCAACAAAAACCCTTAATTCATCTTTTTGACTGGCAGGGACTAAAATTGTTTTTTTATCATCTGCAATTTTATAAGCATAACCGTTTTTCTTTAAGTTCTCAGTAACACTAACAGCATCAGGTTCAGATAAATCTGTATAAAGCACTGCCCAGTTAGGCTCCATTGATTTAGCCAAAAAATAAGTCGCCACAATCACTGTAACAATTGTCAATGCGAGCATCCCAAATTTTTGGGCAAAGTCTAAACCATCCCATAATTTTTTAAAATCATCCGCTAATAACTTAAAATAGTTGTTACCCAATTCCATCCCCTTTCCTAAGCGAGAGGCGAAAGGTAAGAGGTAGAGAAAATATTTTCTTTGCACTTCTTACTATTCACTAGTCACTTCTTAATACTACTATAACCTCTTTTTCTTCCACTTTCAATTATGTAAACATTTTTTACATCTTTTTTTGAGGTTGTAACTAATCACTAAGAATTAACATGGTATAGTAATTTAAGTTTACAACAACAATGAAATATGGTATAATAATAGCGGAGGTGAAATTATGGCATATTCTTTGGACTTGAGAAAAAAGGTAATAGATTACAGAAAAACACACACTTTAGAGGAAACCTATTTAACTTTTAATATAAGCAAATCAACAATATTGGACTGGGAAACCCTGCAGAAGGAAACCGGCACCCTGAAAAAACGCCCCCTACATAGAACC
>CAISJE010000030.1 GCA_903885635.1 uncultured bacterium | reverse complement strand
TCTTTTGCCCCAACCAAGTTATCAGAATTCGGGTTTTATGCGGATTGGAATCCTGACGATAGATACAATCTATGCACCCCAAGTGAAGAAAAAAGCTTGGTAGAAGCTTTTAAAAGGTTTATGGATAATGGTGAGCAAATTCTGATTTGTACTCATGCTACATTGCGTTTTGCATATGAGCAAATTGAAGAAAGTAAATTTAATGATTGCTTATTAGCTATAGATGAGTTCCACCACGTTTCAGCAGATAAAGATAGCAGTAAATTAGGCGAATTATTGCATTCTATTACGAATAAATCAACGGCTCATGTTGTTGCGATGACAGGTTCATATTTTAGAGGCGATGGCTTGCCTGTTTTAGCACCTGAAGATGAAGCTAAGTTCGACAAAGTTACATATAACTATTATGAACAGCTAAATGGATATAATTATTTAAAATCGCTTGGAATCGGGTATCATTTTTACCAAGGTAGATATTTATCAGCAATTGGCGAGATTTTGGATTCCGATAAAAAAACGATTATTCATATTCCAAATGTAAACTCTTTAGAGTCAACTGGAGATAAATATCAAGAAGTAATTAGAATTCTTGATATTATTGGAGAAGTCGAATACCAAGACCATGAGACAGGTGTACTTTTTGTTAAACGCCACGGTGATAATAAGATAATAAAAGTTGCCGATTTAGTTGATGATGTATCCGCTAATAGAGATAAAATTCAAAATTATTTGAGAGAAAGCGACAGTATAGATGCAATCGATATAATAATTGCACTGGGAATGGCAAAAGAAGGATTCGACTGGCCGTACTGCGAACACGCTTTAACTGTTGGTTATCGTAGTTCTTTAACAGAAGTTATTCAAATAATTGGTCGCTGTACAAGAGATAGCGATAATAAAATACATGCACAGTTTACAAATCTAATTGCACAGCCTGATGCTGCTAATGATGATGTAACGGTCGCAGTGAACAATATGTTAAAAGCTATAACTTGCTCACTGCTTATGGAACAGGTTTTGGCTCCGAATTTCAAATTCAAAACTCGACTTACAGATGATACAGAACCTACAAAAAAAGGTGAAATAAAAATCAGAGGTTTCAAGCAGCCATCATCTCAAAGGGTTAAAGATATTGTTGAAACTGATTTAAATGATTTGAAAGCAAAAATATTGCAGGACGATCAAATTGTGAGAGCTTTGCCAGGAAATGTAGATGCCGAAGTTATCAATAAAGTTTTAATTCCCAAAATTATTCAGACAACATATCCAGAACTTACTGCTGAACAAGTTGAAGAAGTCAGACAATATGTCGTTGCAGATTCTGCAATTAAAAACGGTAGATTTGAAGATTCCGCAACAGGTGACAAAAAATTCATTGTTATGGCTAACAAATTCATAAACATTGATGATTTAAGCATTGATTTGATTGATACAATTAATCCATTCCAACACGCATTTGAGATATTATCAAAATCAGTTACAACAAAAACTCTTAAAGTTATTCAGGATGCAATTGAATCGACTAGAATTCAGTTATCGGAAGAACAAGCCATCTATTATTATAAAAAGGCAGTTGAGTACAAAAATAAAACTCATAAAACTCCTGATATAAATTCATTAGATCCGCTTGAGAAAAAGATGGCTGAAGCATTAATTTACTTGAAAAACCTAAGAAGAAAACAAGGAGTCTAGCATTGAATCCTGATGAATTGCGGAAATTAATTGAAGAAGATGAATTTGGACTTTTGGATGTAAAACCAAAAGCTTGCAATGTGTGCAGTGCAGATGAAAGACTTATTAATTCTTTTGAAGAAATAAATGATTTTTTTGATAAAACAGGACATGAACCAAAAGATTCCGATGACATTTTAGAAAAAAAACTATATTTCAGATTGAATAATTTAAGAGAAGATGCTTGTAAAAAAGAAGCTTTAGCTCAATATGATAGGCATAATTTGCTTGGGGTTTCTATAAAAGAAATTAATTCAATTGATGATATCTTCAATGATGATGATTTTGGAATGTTTGATGATGACGAAGATGATTTATTTACGTTAAAACATCTTCCAAAAGAAATAAATATGCCGGATTATATCGGAAGACACAAACCTTGCAAAGATTTTGAAAAGTTTGAGCAGCTATTTGTTCAGTGCCACCAAGAAATTAAAGAAGGCAAAAGAAACTTATCACCGTTTCAAAAAGAACAAGCCATCGAAGTTGGAATGTTTTTTGTCCTCAAGGGCGTTTTGGTTTATATTGCAGAAGTTGGAGACTTTGAATATGTAAATGGGAAACGCAGAGCAAGATTGCGTTGTATTTACGATAATGGCACTGAGTCAGATATTTTAAATCGCTCATTAGCACGGGCTCTCTATCGTGATGGTAAAAGAGTTTCTCCTGTAACCGAAAAAGTATTAGACAAATTTGCTGGCATTACCGAAGAAGATAAAGAATCAGGGTATATTTATATTTTAGAGTCTTTAAGTACAGATGAAAAAATACAATCAATTGCTGACTTATACAAGATTGGTTTTTCAACAACTCCTGTTCTACAAAGAATTAAAAATGCAGAGCAAGAACCAACGTACTTAATGGCACCTGTTAGAATAGTTGCAGAATACAAAACATTCAACATGAATACTCAAAAATTTGAATTATTATTGCATAATTTCTTAGGACATTGTTGCGTTAGTATTGATATTAATGATAAAAATGGCGTTCGAAGAACGCCTAGAGAGTGGTTTTCTGTTCCTTATGAGGTAGTTGATAAAGCTATTCGTATGATTATCTCAGGCGAAGTCGTTAATTATAAATATGACAGAGATAAAAAAGAAATTATTAGCAGGTGAGGTAGTTAAAATGAGTGAAATTACAAATTCCTTCAATTCAGCATGGAAACGGGTTATTGAATTAACAAATAAAGAGCCTTGGCTCTCGCGATTTGAAGATTATCGGGGAGAATGCTTGGAGCATTTTGCAGATTATTTTGAGCTTTCTCCTGAGAAATTAATCAAAAAAATCGAACAAAAAAGCAACTATCTTGCAGGGCAATTGTATGGCATTTGTGTTGAAACTTTTTTTGAAATGACGTTTGATGATCCGCAGGATAACATTGTTAATGCTTATTTAAAACGATTTAAATTCAGAATGCCAAAAGATGAAATTACAATTCTTGAACAAATGCGAGACAACGTTTTTTCAATTTATGAAATTACTGATTTGAAAAAAGGTGAATATTTGATTGTCGAAGATGTTTTTGCAAGGGGTACTGAAGACAAAGTATTTGAAGAAGCAGGCTCTTTGCACGCTAAACCATTGACTTATCGAATAGCTAAAATGATTGAAGTCAGAGGTAAAAAATATTTTACGGGAGTGGCTTTTTCGCTTGATATTGAATACGTTCAATATGTAAGTAAAATGCTTGTTAAACTGTCAAAAAAAGAGAAAACAAGCATTGAGGAAATTTTGCGTGAAAGCTCAATCCATCTTTTTGAAGAAGCTTTTGATGAACTTTTGACTCCGCCGACTGTTTTAAATGCAAACAATGATAAAATGGAGTTTAACAACATATATTTTGAAATAAAAAATAAAAAACAGGTTATAAAAATATTAGACAGCTTATCAGATTTGGGAATAGTCAAGTACGAACATGAAGAATTATTTTGGCAATTAACAGAAAAAAGGAAGAAAAAGAAAACGGCTATTTACCTTGACGATATTTTGCTTGCGGATATAAAAATTCAAGACAATAAACTAATATGCAGATCGATTACTGAAAAAGCACCTAAAAAATTGTTAAAAATCCTACAAGAAAATTTAAAAAATAATATTGGGCTTGCTCGGATTGAAGAAATTGATGTAAAAAATATGGAGCCGACGAAAGAATTAGAACTCAGCGAAGAAGAACTTTCAGGGGTGCTTCGTCAGTATTTTTATGAACATTTGAGAAATTGCCTTAATGATAAAATCCCTATTTTGAACAATATGACACCTAAAGAATGTGCGAAAAAAGACCCAAAACGCCTAAAGACTTGGCTAAAAATGATGGAAGAAAATATCAACGAGCAAACCCAAGGAACTTATGATATGAGTTGGGTTTATGATGAACTTCGCTTAGTGCGTACAGAATAATCCTAGAAGGTGAATCATATTATAATTTAATTTTCTTCCGAGTTTTC
>CAISJE010000029.1 GCA_903885635.1 uncultured bacterium | reverse complement strand
TTAACATTTTCTAACAAATTTTGCATTTGTTCTGCAGTTCCATCAGGAAATGGTAATTTAGGTCGCATAATTCCTCCTGTAAATTATTACTTACAAGATTTATTATACATTAATACTTTATTGATTGCAAATTGGTATAACCACCCCAAAGCAAACGGTGTCATCGGAAGCCTACCCCAAGAATGGATTGATAAAATCCCAAAATTTAAAAGACCTGAGGCAATAAAAGAATTGTATAAAAGTTGGGGTGAGGCAATATCAAAATTTAGGGAAGAACTTTATCAATCCCTTAAAGCCGATTCTGATATGGAACAAACCCTATTAACCGCTATGCAAAAAGCTGACATTCTGCCGAATATGACCAGCCTAAGGATTAATGAAAAATTAGATACTGGAAGCTATGGGACTGTCTATTTCATTAATAATCCCATGGGCGACAAATATGTAATAAAAATTTTTCATAAAAAAGCATTGCCCTCAAACTCACACAACAACCATATAGAATCTAATAGAGCCTGTTTTTGGCAAAAACAACTCGGTAAAAAAACAAACAGACCCCGATTTTTCTTTGCTGACATGAAAAATGGATATATGGTTACTCAATATATAGATGATAAAACACCGCTGCCTAAAAAAAACTTATCACCAAAATATTTAGGGCTTGTCGCTAAGGACGAAGAAACCGATTTTTCAATCTTGTACGGCCACAATAAAATAAACGGTTATTCAGTCGATTACGGCGGACTAAAGGTCCAATCATACATATTAGCTAACAATAAAACAGCCAGATATATTTATAAAAAAATCACTAAAGCACCTAAAAATCTACGCTTGAAGCTATTTGAAGATATTTTTGAACACAAGAACGTGCCTCGCTATAACGACAGATTGGCAGGTTTAACAACAGGCGTTAAAATGCTGCCAAAGAAGCACCGAGGAAAATGGTTTAAAGTGCTTGCAAAAAATGCCGACAGTGAAATTAAAAAAGTTTTAGCCAGTAATTTATCTATCTTACCTGATGATAAAACAAAAGGAGAATGTTTTAAAATTCTTGCTCAAGGTGCAGATAATGAACTTAAAATTGTTTTAGTTGATAGTTTATATTGTTTTTCTGAAAGAGCCATAGAAGACTATTTTAAACTTCTTGAAAATGGTGCCAATAAGGAATTGAAAAAAAAATTAGTCGATAAATTATCTTTATTGCCTCAAGAAAAATTAGCGGAATGGCATTTTAAACTACATGTTTCTCAGGATTAATACGCCTTATTTATCAGCGAAATGTGCGCCTGAAACTCAGCTTCATCATTTAATTTTTGAAGTTCTATATTGTCATTGTAGCGTTTTTCAAGTGCCAGTTTTATTAAAAAATCCGCAAAATGAGGATTTTTAGGCAAGAAAGGTCCATGCAGGTAAGTCCCAAAGACATTTTTAAATCTCGCACCCTCTGTTTTGTCCTCATTATTATTCCCCGCACCTATTTCCACAAGTGCCAGCGGTTTTGTTTCGCCCTGCAAATAAGTCAAGCCGCTATGGTTTTCAAACCCGACCAGAGTTTTAGGCATGGTAAATTCTGTTTTTGCCGTTACATTCCCGATAAATCGTTTATTCCCCGCCACTGTATAACTATCCAAAAGCCCTATCCCCATAAGTCTTGAGCCGTTGTGCGGTTGATAATAGTTCCCGAAAAGCTGGTATCCGCCGCAAATCCCGAGAAAAACCGCATCAGAATTCATTGCATCATACAGGGCATCTTTTTGTAATTGTAACTCTCTTGAGACATCAATCTGTTGGTTATCCTGCCCACCACCGATAAAATAAAAATCAAACTTTTCAGGGTCGATTTTGTCCCCCAGATTTATTTGAGTTATTTCAACTTCTATACCTCTCCAGCCGCAACGGTTTTTAATCGTTAAAACATTCCCGAAGTCGCCATAAATATTTAATAACTCAGGATATAAATGAGCCAATGATAATTTTAATTTGTTTTGCATTTTTTATACCTCAATTCTGGAGGAATGGAAGTCTGGAGGTATTGAGGTATGGCTTTTTGCTTGATTACTGATTTTCACAATTCCATACATCTAGCCTTCTATTCCTCTATACCTCCTAATCACCCTCCCGAAAGCGTGAAGATTTCATAAATTTCTTCATCGGAAAGTTCTGTGATAATTTTTTCGCCCTCGTAAACTGCCATATTAGCAAGGTCTTTTTTGCTTTGTAACATCTCGTCAATTTTTTCTTCGAAGGTTCCCAAGGTTATCAATCGGTGAACCATGACGTTTTTGCTTTGCCCGATTCTATAAGTTCTGTCCGTCGCCTGATCTTCAACCGCAGGATTCCACCACAAGTCGTAGTGGATTACGTTTGTTGCGCTTGTAAGGTTTAAACCCGTACCACCGGCTTTTAAAGAAAGTATCATAACCTTGGTTTCAGGGTTAGTTTGGAAATCTTCAATAATTTTTTCACGCTGGTTTATATTCAAAGACCCGTGGAAGAATGACGGAGTTATGTTACATTCATCAGAAAGAATTCGGCATAAAATATCACCCATTTCTTTATATTGGGTGAATATAAGTGTTTTTTCACCGTTATCAAGAATATTTTGAACAAGAGAAACACATTTTTCCATTTTACCTGAAAATTCTTTGCTCATTTCACCAGCTTTCAAAAATTGACGAGGATGGTTACATATTTGCTTTAATGCCGTAATAAGCTTGAAAATATTTCCACGACGGTTTACCCCTGTAAATCCGCTAATTTTATCCATCATTTCGTTTAAGGTTTTTTCGTACAAAACCGCTTGAGATTTGGACAAATAACAATAATCATTGAGAACAAGTTTTTCAGGCAAATCTGTAATAACGTTTTTATCTGTTTTTAAACGTCTTAAAACAAAAGGCGAAACCGACATTTTAAGCTTGGTCGCTCTTGAACCTTCCTTAAATCTCTCAATAGGAATAGCATAGCTCTTTTGAAACTCCCTCAAAGCGCCCAAATATCCGCGGTTTATAAAATCAAAAATACTCCACAGCTCAGTTAATCTGTTTTCAACAGGAGTACCGGTCATCGCTATTTTTATATCGGATTTGATTGATTTAACCGCAAGAGTTTGAGCCGTATCTGGATTTTTAATATTTTGCGCTTCGTCAACAATAATCATTGTCCAAGCTTCTTTTTTTAATTCTTCGACATCAATTCTCATAATCGCGTAAGTCGTTAAAATAATATCCTTTTTCAAATCAAGCTGTCGTTCGCTTCCGTGATAAATAGCCGCCGTCAAATCCGGCGAAAACATTTCGAGTTCCTTCATCCAATTCCCCATCAAAGTCGTCGGACAAACTACCAAAACCGGCTTTTTAAGCTTATGTTCCTCTTTCATCTTTAAAATAAGGCTTATAACTTGAATAGTTTTTCCCAACCCCATATCATCCGCCATACAGCAGCCAAAACCCTTTGAAATATTTGTCCAAAGCCATTTTAACCCGGTTTGCTGATAAGGTCTTAAAGTGCCTTTTAAACCATTAGGCGGTTCGACTTCAATCGGCTTGTTGAAATCCTTTATAATATTGGCGAATGCGGTATCATAATTGAAATCATACTGGTCCAACTGACCTGACATTGATGCGTGAATTAACTCCAATCTGGTTAACTTTGAATGATTTGCTTTTAATATTTGTTCAAATATTTTTTTGCTTTCATCTTTATCAACCAAAACGTAATGGTCTTTATATTTGATAAGCCCCTCGTTTGAATTAACAATCTTTTCAAACTCCTCTATAGACATTTTTTCATCCCCGATAGCAATTTCATAAGAAAAATCCAAAATATCTTCCAAAGAAATACTTCCTGACGTCGTGTTATTGAAAATGTTGGTTAAATCATCCGCCCTTGCGTTTTTCACTTTTGCATTAATCGAAGCCCTCGGAATAATAATATTAACCAATTCTTCAGGTAAAATCACTTCTATTTGTGCCTTTTGCAAGTAATAAGCCGTTTGTGTAATGATTTTATAAACTTCATTCAAATTAAGTTTTAATGATAATTTTGCTTCATCTTCAAATAACCCCTCCAACTCAGGCATGTATTTTATTGCATAATTTAATTGCTTTTCAACAATTTTAGAAATATCAGAAGAATTTGCCCCAAAAACCTCATCTTTAGCGTAAAGGTCATCAATCAAAACACTTTCGTCAGTTTTTCGGTTTTTAATGTGAACTTTAAGCTCAAAAAGTTCGTCTTCGAGTTTTTGTATTTTAAAAAACGGTATAACATCATATTTGCCTAAATAAAGCTCGTCGAACCATTGTGAAAAATTTTCCGAAATATCGTTATTTTTTAAAACGGAGCGTTGTTCCAAATCTTTTATTAAATAATGACCGGATTTAATATTTTTAAATTTATACGCCTTTATTCCCAAAAATTTATATATAACATAGTTCAAATAATTCCTGATAAAATCACTGACAAAGCCTTTCGGGACATCACCCTGAATGAACAAATCGGCAGGCAAATTTTCTTCGAATTGGTTAATAATCCTCGCAAGCTGATTATTTGCAATAATCGGTTCATAAACTATTCTAAACATTGAGCCTTTGGTTTTAACGGTCGGAATAAAATATAATTTTTCGATTAATTTCATGACGAATTGAGTTAATTTATTCAAATAAAGAAAGGTGCTTGATAGTGATTCAAAATCTATTATGTCGCCAAACCCGCCAAAGTAATCCAAAACCAAATCCAACGGCATTACAAACCCTGCTTGATTATCAACGATTTGAGAACGATATCTGAATAAAGACCCTTTTGATTTCAGATAAAATTGAAAATTATTTGTCGGAGTTATAAAAAAAGATAGATTATTTTTATCGTTCATCAAGAAAAAATCTGTATTTCTTACAGGCGAATTAGGGCTCAAAAAAACATCCTTGAAATCATCCTCAATCAGTTGATAAATTAAACTCAATGTGTAACGAAAATCTTTATTCTTAAACCCTTCGGGGTTTTCGCTCAAATTAAAAAATAACTCATCTACATCATTTTTCTTAAACGATAAATCTATATCCAAAGGTCTTGTTTTCGTTTCTTTTGTTTTTTCCATTTTTTGTGTCATTAAACCTATCTATTTTGTTTTTTATACTAAATTATCAACGATTGTCCGGTCATTTCAACCGGTTTTTCTATTTCAAGTAATTGTAACACAGTCGGAGCCACATCACAAAGCGCACCGCCTGATTTCAATTCAATGTTCTTATCTGCATTTATCACAATAAAGGGAACTTCGTTTGTGGTATGTGCCGTATGAACCGAACCCACCGCATCAGCCATAACTTCGGCATTGCCATGATCAGCGGTTAATAATATTATAATCCCTTTTTCCTTTGCCTTTTGCACAATTTTTCCAACACAGTCATCAACTACTTTACAAGCCTTTGCCGCAGCATCTAAAACCCCAGTATGACCTACCATATCAGGATTTGCAAAATTTACCAAAATAAATCCGTATTCAGGATTATCCTCCGCCTCCAAAACGTTTTCTAAAACCTTATAAGCGCTCATCTCAGGTTGCAAATCGTAAGTTGCTACGTTAGGTGAAGACACTAAAACCCTTGTTTCAAATTCTTTAGGTGCTTCCACTCCGCCGTTAAAGAAAAATGTGACATGGGCATATTTTTCCGTTTCCGCCGTTCTAAATTGTTTAATTCCGTGAACATCCAAAACATCCCCAAGAATATTCACCAATTGTTGAGGAGGAAACGCAACAGGATAAGTAAAAGTTTCATCATATCGGGTCATGGTGACAAAATATAAATTCTTTCTAACAGCTTTTCTTTCAAAACTTTTAAAATTAATAAAATTGATTGCTTTGGTAATCTCTCTTGCCCTGTCGGGTCTGAAATTAAAGAAAATCACCGAGTCATTGTCGTTAATTCTCGAAACTTTATCCCCAATCATCGTCGGCTCCACAAATTCATCGTTTCCGCCCTTAGCATAAGAATTTTGAACCCCCTCAATCGCAGAATTCGCAATTTCGCCCTCACCAAATAACAAGCAATCGTAAGCCTTTTCGACTCTATCCCAACGATTATCTCTGTCCATTGCCCAATATCTGCCGATTACTGAAGCAACAGGCGGTAAATTATATTTTTTCAACTCAGCTTCGACTTGTTCCAAGTATTTACAAGCACTTTGAGGCGGGGTATCTCTACCATCCAAAAACGCATGAACATAAACATTTTTAAGCCCCTCATCAGAAGCAAGTTTCAACAATGCAAACAAATGCTCCATTGATGAGTGAACTCCGCCTTCTGAGACCAAACCCATCAAATGAAGTGATGAGTTGTTTTCTTTCGCATGTTTAATCGCAGCAAGAAATCCCTCGTTGTTATAAAATTCACCCTCCCTGATACTTTTATTAATCTTGGTCAATTCCTGATAAACAACCCTGCCTGCTCCCAGATTAAGATGTCCGACTTCGGAGTTTCCCATCTGCCCCTGTGGCAATCCGACGTATTCGCTGTCGGCATGGATTTGTGTATATTTTTCTTCTCTTTTTAATCTATCAATATTAATAGGTGGCGCAAGCTTAGTTGCATCATATTTATCTATTTCAGGATTTAGGTTAATTCCCCAACCATCCATTATACAAAGCAATACTCTTTTCATCTTTCTCCCCCTAGATTGATTACACTTTAATTACTAGATTTTAGCAGGAACATAAAACAACTTCAAGAAAAAGATTATTTTGCGACAAAATTTTTTGTAAACATTTGATAACCTTTTTTATATCACGGTAACTAACCACCAGAAAACAAGTAAGGTCAAAATTCTTTCTAGCAGTTGCGTCATTGCAATGACGTAAAGGGGTTTATATTTGAGTTGTTACATTTCTTCAGGCAAATACATACAAGCTTTAGATAAAACCATGCGAATTCCCTCATAAGTTTTAGGGTTTTGCACAACACGCTGATATTCCCTTACGACACTTATGATATCATCCACCGACATTTTAACCATTCTACGACCTTGTTCATTTTCAATAATTTTTGCCATAAACTGCTATTCCCCATAAAAATATTAACAGTAATGTAGTCGGCAACAATAAAGGTAAACTTTAAAAAATACATCTTATTGTTTAGAAAAGTTAATAAAGATTTCAATCATGTAACTAATCACCAGAAATTAATTAAGGTCAAAATCCTTTAGCAATAGGCGTTCGCACCTCCTCCTCACTTGCGGCAGCTCCTCTTCTTAGCGAGTTTGCGAGCCTTAGAAGGGAGTGTGTCGACTTGTCGACGACGAGGAAAATTTTTCGACACGAGGTTACGAGTGTCAGACAAAGGGAACCGCCGAAGAATGAGGCGAGTGACCCTGTCCTACGTAAGGGAAAAATTAGGTGGAGGGTGAAAAAGCTTACGCTGATTG
>CAISJE010000028.1 GCA_903885635.1 uncultured bacterium | reverse complement strand
TTGATAGAATAAGTAAAAAGAAGATACAAGAAGTAGAAAATTGGGTAAACAATAGACCGATGAAAGTATTAGAGTTCAAAACACCTGCACAGAAACGCATTGAGGCATTAGGTGTTGCACTTTAGGTCAGAATTCGGGAACATAAGTGGTTTGTTCTTGGTATAATTAGGGAAAATGCAAAAAGTAAATTGGTAGTAAGGATAAAAATATGTTAAAAGATTTTTTCTTGGACGAAGTAGAAACCGCGATAGAAAATGCGATAAGCAATAATAAATTAGGCGAGATGACCAATTATGAAAAAGGAACTCTCTCGGTTGAAAAGCCAAAAAATGCCGAGTTTGGTGATTTTGCCATAAATGTTTCGGCACTGGCTCGATTTGCAAAATTTTCACCGCCTCAAATAGCGAACGAAATTGTGGCGAATTTAACAACGAAAGACTGCGAAATAAACGTTATTGGCGGATTTATAAATTTCAAAGTCGGTTCAGAATTCTTTAAGAGTTTAATCGCAGAAATCTTTACGGAAAAAGAAAATTTCGCCAAGCCAAAAAACATCAAGAAAGAAAAAATTTTGCTGGAATACGTTTCGGCTAATCCCACAGGGCCTTTTCATATCGGGCATGGGCGTTGGGCTGCTATGGGCAGTGCCTTGGCGAATTTGCTTAAATTTTACGGGCATGAGGTTACTCAAGAATTTTATATAAACGATGCGGGAGCTCAGATTAACAAACTTGGTAAATCCCTAAAAATAAGGATTCAGCAAGAACTTGGCAAAACTGCCGATTTTCCTACGGATGAAGTTGAAAGAAAAAATTACTATGCGGGTGAATATTTAATTCCGATTGCAAAAAAATATATCGCAGATGGCTATCAATCTCAAGATGAAGATATTTTAGCAGATTATGCGAAAAAGGAAATGCTGAATTTGCAAAAAGCACTTTTAAAAGATTTTAGAGTCGATTTTGATGTATTTTATTCAGAAACAGATTTACATAATTCGGGTAAAGTTGAAACTTGTGTGAAAAAATTGCAGGATTTGGGAAAACTTTATGAGCAAGAGGGAGCAATTTGGTTTAAATCCTCCGAATATGGTGATGACCAAGACAGAGTAATAAAAAAAGCGGACGGTGCTAACACTTATTTGACCGCGGATATCGCTTATCATTTAGACAAACTGGAGCGCGGTTATGACCGTTTGATAAATATTTGGGGTGCGGATCATCATGGTTATGTCGCGAGGGTTAAAGCGTCAATTGAGGCTTTAGGCTACAATCCGAATAAGCTGGAAGTGCTTTTGGGGCAGTTGGTTAATCTTGTTATAAGTGGCGAACAGGTCAGAATGGGTAAACGCAAAAATATGGTTACGCTTGATGAATTGATTGAAGAAGTCGGTGTTGATGCGACAAGGTTTTGGATGAGTATGAGAAATATTGATACGACGCTCGATTTTGATATAGAACTTGCCAAAACTTCTTCTGATGAAAATCCCGTTTTTTATGTTCAATACGCTTATGCCAGAGCTTGTTCTATTTTGAGAAACGCAGTTACTGAAAAAATTGATATTGAAACGGGTAACAAAACTCCTGCGCTAATTTCAGAGGAAGATTTATTAGCATTATCACAAAATTATGATAAAAATATTTTGGCTCCGATTTTTGAAGAGGAGGAAACTCTCAACAGTGCAAGAAAATTAATGCTGAAACTTGAAGAATATAAATCTTTAATCCGGTTTTCGGTTCAAAACTGCTTGGTTTATACTATTTGCAGATATGTTCAAGAGCTTGCGACTGATTTTCATTCATTCTACACCGTTTCAAGAGTAATCACAAGTGATATGGCTATGATGAAAGCAAGATTGGCACTCGTTTTGGCAACAAAAACAGTTATACAAAATGCCCTTACCCTAATTGGTGTAACGGCTCCTGAAAAAATGTAAAATGAAAAAAGAAACAATTAAATCAACCATATTTTATATAATTTTTTTCTTGTTCGTTCTCGCCTTTAGCACAACAGCGACGAATTATGATTATGATTTATGGGCAAGATTAATCGCAGGGATGGGATTTGTCCAAACAGGGCATGTACTAAAACAAGATTTTTTATCTTATACGCCCACCCATACTTGGTTTGACCACGAATGGGGCAGCGGGGTAATTTTTTATTTAACCCAGCATTTTTTCTCGAGTGCAGGATTATTATTTTTGCAGGCAATATTAACTTTTTCAATATTTTTTGTAATTACAAAAGTCGTCAAATTAAGGTACGAAAGCACTTCGGCATATAATTTTCTGTTTTATTATCTTGCCTTTGTTGCAATGAGCTACATGATAGATGTACCCATACGCTGTCAGATGTTCAGCTTTTTGTTCTTCGCTATATTTATATATATTCTGGAATTGGCAAGAAAAGACAACAACAAACCATTATGGATACTACCGGTTTTGATGATTGTTTGGAACAATCTTCACGGAGGTTGCGTTTCAGGAATTGGGTTGATTGTTCTGTATATTGTCGGCGAATTTTTCAACCGCAAACCGATAAAAAAATATATTTATCCTCTAATCGCGACTATTTTGGTTTTACCGATAAATCCGTGGGGATTTGAATATATAAAATTTTTGGTGCATGCAAACACGATGCAGAGAGCCGAAATAATTGAATGGTGGGGGCTTTTTTCCAAATATTTTATGTTTAAATACATGAAATTTAAAATATTTGCACTGGTAATAATTTTGGTTGAACTTGGTGTTGTTTTAAGACAAATGATATCTAAGAAATTTTATTTTGATAAGACAAAGTTTCTTGTGCTTGCCGTGACAATGTATTTGGCAGTCGCACATGTAAAATTAATTCCTATGGCTGTAATAGCTATAGTTTGTTTTCTTTATGACGATTTTTATACAGCGTTTAATTTTTTGACAAACAATATATTTCATAAAATATCAAATATTAAGGACATAATACTTTATGGGCTTATCTTGCTTTTTGCGATTTCGAATATTAATGCAAAAGCTTTTGAACCGTTGTTGGATTGGTCTCGATACCCTGTTTTGTCGGTTGAATTTGTTAAAATAAATCAGATTAAAGGGAATTTGTTGTTAAGTTTTGGCTTGGGGAGTTATGCGAGTTATAAATTATATCCGAACAACAAAATTTATGTTGACGGGCGATATGAAGAAGTTTATTATGATAACTTGTTACCTTTATTGAATAAATTTTATCTTGTTAAACCGGGTTGGGATGAAGTTTTAAAGAAATATCCGCCTGATGTTATGATTATAGAAAAATTTTATCCAATTTCAAGAGTTTTGGAAAAAAATAAGGAATGGAAAGCTGTTTTCGAGGATAATTACTTTATGGTTTTTGTTAAATCAAAAAATGCTCGAGAAACCTATAAAAAACCATCTTTAGACCTGAACTACTATAAAAAGACCATTTTTGACACCGATATAAATTTCGTGTTACAATCCAAACATGAATGAAACCAATAAAGTTAATAAGGCATTAGAATATACTTGTATTTTTGGTGGCGGCGCCGTCCGAGGAGTTTCTTATGTGGGAACTTTGAAAGCGCTTGAAGAACTCGGTATTCGCGCAAGCACTATCGCAGGTTCTTCTGTTGGCGCGGTTTTCTCGGGGCTGTTGGCTGTTGGTTATACAGCTGATGAGATTAAAGAAATATTCATGCAGATAAATTTTGAATTGTTCAAAGATATTCATTTCGGCTTTGGGAAAGATTTTGCGCTTAGTAAAGGCGGAATTTTTCTGGATTGGTTGAGGGAATTAATCGAAACAAAATATTATGGTGAAAGATATGAAAAAGGTAAAAATAAACCGATTACATTCGCTGATTTGGAGAAAAATTTTATCGTTATTGCCACCGATTTAACTAATTTTAAGTATAAAGAATTTTCAAGATTTGAGACTCCTGATTTTGAAGTTGCTTGTGCCATTAGAATTTCGTCTACAATGCCGGGATTGATGAAGCCTGTAGAGGTAAACGGATCTTTGTTGGTGGACGGGGACTTACAAAAAAGCTGGCCTTTGTGGAGGTTATCAAAAAATCTTTGTCCGGATGAATCGAGAATTCTTGAATTTAGACTTGAGGGTGATTACGAGGGCAAGGGGCAAAACGCTCTTAATTTTATGAACACCATTTACAGTTGCGTAACCTCGCTTGCTACAGATTTTATTATTGAAGCCTATGGAGACCGCGATAAGTTTGATTATGTAAAAATAAACACGGGTTCAATTATTGTGGTTGATTTTAATATGCCTAAAGAAAAACGCGAAGAGCTTATGAATATTGGTTATCGGCAAACAATTGATTATTTTAGTTCGGTTGTGCCTGATAAAAAGAAAAATCTGGTGAAATTTTATCGAGATATATCAGGTCAACTTGGCAAAATAAAAAAATGTATTGATGCAAATAAGATTAGGCAGGCAAAAGAAGAACTCGGCGTCTTATATATGAACATAAATCCTGCCAAAAAATTTATTGATATACAATTTTTTAATGAGATTGAGGAATTTAAGAAAAATTTTCTCTTAAATATTATTTCCTCACCGTTTTTCGGAATAAATTCTTTAAAACATTCCAATATTGTTAAATCTAAAATAAACTCGGTTTTAGTTCAATTTGAAGAACGCATTGCGGAACTTGAGAGTTATGCTTTTAACTCCAAGTCGGAATAGAAATCAGTTCTGCTTTGAAGTAGACAAACAAAGAGGCGGGCTAAAAAGTTACTTTTTAGCCCGCCTCTTTGTTTGTCTTTTACCCTCTAAAAATTAATCTTCAGTTTTAGCAGGGATTCTCATTGTATAGAATGAACGCCATACAAATACAACTGCAATTAAGAAGAATACTGCACCGGCAATGTGTGAGTATTTATTAAACGCAGGTGTAATTGCAATCTCCATCGCCAACAAGCCGAACAAAGTCGTGAACTTGATAATTGGATTCATCGCAACAGAGGAAGTATCCTTGAAAGGGTCACCAACCGTGTCACCGATTACCGTAGCATCGTGTAGCGGAGTGCCTTTTTCTTTCAAATCGACTTCAACGATTTTCTTAGCGTTATCCCAACATCCGCCCGCATTAGCCATAAATACAGCTTGGAACAAGCCAAAGATTGCTATTGCAATCAAGTAGCTTACGAAGAACGCTACAGGAGCGTTGTTTCCGTGGAACGGTGCGGATAAGAACGCAAACGCCAATGCAAAAGAGAACAAGGCTATAAATATGTTTATCATACCTTTTTGAGCGTACTGTGTACATATTTTAACAACCTCTTTTGAATTAGCTATGTTAGCTTTTTTAGTGCTTACATCGTCAAGTTTGATGTGTTTTCTGATAAATTCAACCGCAGAATATGCACCGGTTGTAACCGCTTGCATAGACGCACCTGAAAACCAGAATATAACCGCACCACCTGAGATAAATCCAAGAAGTGAGTAAGGATTCAATAAATTTAGAATAGCTTCAGGTTGAATTCCCAATGTATCCTTAATAACCAATATCAAAGAGAAAATCATAGTAGTAGCCCCAACTACCGCAGTACCGATAAGAACCGGTTTTGAAGTAGCTTTAAAAGTATTTCCGGCACCGTCATTTTCTTCCAAATACTGTTTAGCATTTTCGAAATCAGGAGTAAATCCGAATTCTTTCTCTATTTCTGCTTTAACATTAGGAATTTCTTCGATTAGAGACAACTCATAAACTGATTGAGCGTTATCCGTAACCGGCCCGTAGCTGTCTACAGCGATTGTAACAGGACCCATTCCCAAGAAGCCGAATGCAACCAAGCCAAATGCAAATACAGATGGATAAATCATTGCGATTGCAGGGATATGTAAACTTGCAAGGTATGCCATACCCATCAAGAATACGATTACCATGCCAATCCAGAATGCAGAAAAGTTACCTGCAACAAGTCCTGAAAGGATTGTTAATGAAGCACCGCCTTCGCGGGATGCTCTAACAACTTCTTCAGTGTGCAATGCTTTTGGACTTGTAAATATTTTCGTAAATTCCGGAATCAATGCCGCACCCAAAGTACCACAAGAGATGATTATTGATAACACTAACCATAAATTGTGTCCCAAGTGAGCCAATTGCCAGTAGCTTACGCCGAATGTCATTAAGATAGACAAGATTGAAGTTAACCAAATCAAGTGAGTCAAAGGTGCTTCAAAATCGAATTTTTTTGCTTTTGCATAAAGAACGCTGTCAACAGCTCCGTTAATCCAGTAAGCAACAACTGAAGTAACAATCATTAAGAATCTCATTGTGAAAATCCAAGTCAATAAAGGAACTTGGTACTCTTTGAATACGCCTAAAAGAATGAAACTAACTAACGCAACCCCCGTTACACCGTATGTTTCAAACCCGTCAGCCGTAGGACCAACTGAATCACCTGCATTGTCACCGGTACAATCAGCGATTACACCAGGGTTTCTAGGATCATCTTCTTTAATACCGAATTGGATTTTCATCAAATCTGAACCGATATCAGCGATTTTTGTGAATATACCACCTGCAACACGAAGTGCAGATGCGCCTAAAGATTCACCGATTGCAAAACCGATGAAACAAGCTCCTGCCAAGTGCCCAGGGACAAATAACAAGATTATTAACATCATAATAAGTTCAACAGATACCAATAAAACACCGATACTCATACCGGCTTTTAAAGGAATGTTCATCATTTTAAGAGGTTCGCCTCTTAGTGCAGTAAATGCAGTTCTTGAGTTAGCAAGTGTGTTCATTCTGATACCGAACCAAGCAACTGAGTAAGAACCCAAAATACCGACTACAGACCATCCCAAGATTGTACCAACTTCGTATAATCCCATTTTTTGTAACACACCGAAGTAAAAGGCTATACATAGACCGATTAGCACTTCCAGTGCGATAAGGAATTTACCTTGTTGAATAAGATAAGTTTTGCAAGTTTCGAAAATAGTATCGCCAACATCTGTCATAGATGAGTGTGCTTTGATTTTTCTAACTTTCAAGAATTCTACGAACCCGAAAAACAAGCCGATAACAGAAACAACCATACCAACCAATAACAAGTGGTAACAGGAAACGCCCATACCAAATAAATTGAAAGTTGTTGTGTCAGCTTGGATTTTAGGAACGACTAATGCTGCTTCATTCGCCAATGCGGGAGAAGCGACAAAGAACAATGACAAAACTGTTGCCAATATTGCTCCTTGAGTGAATCTTTTTTCCATAATAATACTCTCCTTTAAATATAAAGTTTATTTTTACAGAAATATTATATTTCTAAAACAAATAAAATCAAGAAATTTACAATAAATTAGACCGAATGGAGGGGGGACGAAGTAAAAAGTAAAAAGTAAAAAGGGAAAAGTAAGCGAGAATCACAAAACCTATCAACCTATCAACCATTCAGCTTTTCAACCAAAATAACTTCGGCTCCCAAACCTCTTGATCCTCTGGATTTGATTTCTTCTGCTAATTTCACAATAAACTCATCAATCGCGAAAACTCCGATTTGACCTTTGCCTCTGGCACGGATTGCAAGCGCGTTTGCTTCAATTTCCTTATCACCGATTACGGCAACATAAGGAATCTTCTTGTCTTGAAGCGCTTCTCTGATTTTATAATTCATGCTCTCAGAACGGTCGTCGAGTTTTATTCTTATACCTTCTGCGTTTAATTTTTCATAAACTTTTTGCGCAAAATCAGCGTGTTTTTCGTTGCTAATCGGTACAATACAAACCTGAGTCGGAGCAAGCCAAGTCGGGAAAGAACCTGCATAATGCTCAATTAAAATCCCCATAAATCTTTCCATTGAACCAAAAATTACACGGTGAAGCATGATAGGGGTTTTGAGTTGACCGTCGCTGTCCTGATATTTAATCCCGAATCTTTCAGGAAGATTAAAATCAAGCTGAATTGTCGCACCTTGCCAAGTTCTGCCGATTGCATCTTTCAATTTAAAATCTATTTTAGGACCATAAAAAGCCCCGTCACCCTCGTTAATTTCATATTTCATGCCTTTGACTTCAAGTGCTTTTTTCAAGCCTTCTTCTGCCTTATCCCAATTCTCGATTACGCCGACATATTTTTCAGGGCGAGTGGAAAGTTCCACATCAAAAGTCATGCCAAACATTGAAAGCGTGTCTGAAACAAAATCAATAATGGAGTTAATTTCGTCAATCAATTGTTCAGGGGTACAAAATATGTGTGCATCATCCTGCGTAAATCCTTTTACACGGCTGAGCCCCGCTAACGCACCTGAACGCTCGTTTCTGTAGACTGTTCCGAGTTCTGCCAAACGAAGCGGCAGCGAACGATAAGAATATCTGTTCGCCTGATAAATCAAAATATGAAACGGGCAATTCATAGGTTTTAAGACGTATTCTTGGTCTTCATCCTGAATAAAATACATATTGTCGCGGTAATGCGAAGTATGACCTGAAATATCCCAAAGGTGAGATTTCGCAATATGAGGAGTGTTCACAATCTGATAACCGCGTTTTCTGTGTTCTGAGCGCCAGTAATTCTCGATTTCCTCTCTTACAGTTGCCAAATTAGGGTGCCAAAGCACCAATCCGCCTCCGACTTCTTCTCGTATTGAGAACAAATCCAGTTGGGTTCCAAGTTTTCGGTGGTCTCTTTTTTCAGCTTCTTCCAAAAAGTCTAAATGCGCTTTTAAATCGTCTTTTGTCCAAAATGCTGTCGCATAAATCCTTTGAAGCATTTTATTTTTTTCGTCTCCGCGCCAGTAAGCACCTGCTACTTTTAAAAGCTTAAACGCTTTTATGTAGGTGGTATTTGGAACATGAGGACCTGCGCAAAGGTCGTTAAAAAGAACGTTACCTGCTTTATCTTTTGTCAAATAAAGAGTCGGGTTATCGTTTTTGTGTTCTTCAAGCAGTTCTGCCTTATAAATTTCGCCTTGAGACTTAAATTCAGAAATTTTAGCTTCAACATCTTCAATTACATATTTTTCGAATGTTAGATTTTGTTTAACTATTTCAAGCATTTTTTCTTGTATTTTAACCAAATCGTCTTCGCTGAAGGCATGTCCGTCCGTCAGGTCAAAATCGTAATAAAACCCGTTCTCGATTGACGGACCTATCGCAAGCTTCGCTTGCGGAAACAAATTTTGTACTGCCTGCGCCAAAATATGCGATGTTGAATGTCTTAAAATATGTAATGACTCGTTATTTTTTTCCATAAGAACCTCTTTTTTATCTCTCTTAACTTATTTATAGCACTTCCAAATAATAATTACAAATACTTTTTTTGGTGTAAAATGATAGTATGCTAGAACGATACGAAAAATACTTGGATTTAATCGGAAGTCATTTATTACAAAAATATTTTGAAACCCAAAAAGAGTACCTGCATTGCAAGGCGGGATGTTCACACTGTTGCGAAAGTGGAGAATATCCGTTTACAAACCTTGAATTTCAATATGCAATGGTTGGTTACAAAGCTTTGAGTGAAAAAGAAAAAGATATTATTCAAAAAAAAGTTAAACAAATAAAAATAGACAAAGAGAAACCAACTAAAGAAACTTTCATGCATGAATGTCCGTTTTTGATAGATAAAAAATGCAGTATTTATAAATACCGCGGAATAATCTGCAGAACACACGGGTTACTGTATTTTATTACTGATAAAGACGGTAACTCCAGAAATAAAATGCCTCACTGCGTAAATCTCGGGCTGAATTACAGCAACGTTTATGATGAGAATATTGGAATGATTTCTGATGAATTATGGGCAAAAAGCGGAATAAAAAATGAACCCGTTGCTTATAATCTCGGAATCAAAGCCTTATGCAGCAATAGTGTCACAAAAGAACTTGAGCTTGATTTTGGCGAAGCAAAAGCATTGATTGAATGGTTGTAATACTAATTTGCAATCAATAAAGTATTAACTATCCAATCAAAACCGGTTACTGATTGAACAATATTGGTATGATTTTCGTAAAATAATGATGCTTCAACTAATCTGTCCTCTACCGCATTCATGTTTTTAAAGGCACA
>CAISJE010000027.1 GCA_903885635.1 uncultured bacterium | reverse complement strand
TTGATAGAATAAGTAAAAAGAAGATACAAGAAGTAGAAAATTGGGTAAACAATAGACCGATGAAAGTATTAGAGTTCAAAACACCTGCACAGAAACGCATTGAGGCATTAGGTGTTGCACTTTAGGTCAGAATTCGGGAACTTATTGAAACAAAATACGTCTAAATAATAAGAATATATGGAGGATTGAGGATTATGCAGGTATTTTATCATTTGATATATGAATATCAAAAAGGTTTGAGGGATTTATGTTTATTTACATGCCCGAATGAATTTGAAGAGAAAATCAAAAATGCCCTAGATAATCAAGACATACAATACATGATTTGTGATATCGAAGGTGGCAAGATTAACATTTTTTTTGGGATGCAGGAGTGTCTTGAAATTATGAAACAATTTTCTTGTGAGGAGTTGAATAAATTATCTGTGGAAGAGGATTTTATTCTGGGTATGATGTTGGGGTATGGGAAAGCCCAACAATATAAAAGGTTTCTTACTCGAAAAAAAATCTGTGCATGAATTATATTACAAAAGCGGGCAAATTTTGCCCGCTTTTATAATATTAAATACAAAATAAGTTTTATTTAACTTTCTTTTGTATATTCAGCATCAATTACGTCGTCATCTGATGAAGATGTTGAACTTTCAGCACTTTCAGAAGCTGTGCTTTCAGCCCCGGAACTTGCTGTTTCACCCTCTTTTTGAACCTGTTCGTAAGCCTTTTGAGAAATACCAAACATTGTTTGTTGTAATTCTTCAGAAAGTTTTTTGATTTCTTCAACCGACTTATTTTCATCAAGCGCTTTTTGTAGCGTTGCTTTTTGTTCATCAAGTTTTGATTGTTCAGCAGCATCAATTTTGCCTTCAAAATCTTTGACAATTCTCTCTGCAGAACCGATTAAGCTTGAAGCGTTATTTCTGGTTTCCGCTTCTTCTTTTTTCGTTTTATCTTCAGAGGAGTGCGCTTCCGCTTCTTTAACCATTTTTTCAATATCAGTATCAGAAAGATTGCTTGAATTTGTAATGGTAATTTTTTGTTCCTTGTTTGTCGCTTTGTCTTTCGCAGAAACGTTTACAATACCGTTTGCGTCGATGTCAAAAGTAACTTCAATTTGAGGCAAACCTCTCATCGCAGGAGGAATCCCATCAAGTCTGAACATACCTAAAGATTTATTATCTTTAGCCATAGGTCTTTCACCTTGTAAAACACTTATGTCTACTGCTGTTTGGTTATTTTCAGCTGTTGAGAATACTTGCGATTTAGAAACAGGAATTGTAGTATTTCTTGGAACAAGCGCAGTCAAAACGCCACCGAGTGTTTCAATACCCAAAGTCAAAGGAGTTACGTCCAAAAGCACGATATCCTTAACTTCGCCTGCAAGAACCCCAGCCTGAATCGCCGCACCAACCGCAACAACTTCATCAGGGTTGACCGATTGGTTAGGGTCTTTGCCTGTGTAATCCTTAACAAGTGCCTGTACCGCAGGGATACGAGTCGAACCACCAACCAAAACGACTTCATCAATTTCGCCTTTAGAAAGATTTGCATCTTTAATCGCCTGTTCAACCGGTTTTTTGCATCTGTCTAACAAATCGTGACATAAATCTTCAAATTTAGCTCTTGTTAAAGAAATATCCAAGTGCTTAGGTCCATTTGCATCAGCAGTTATGAACGGTAAATTAACATTTGTTTCAATGACGGTTGAAAGTTCGCATTTTGCTTTTTCAGCCGCTTCTTTAATACGTTGCATAGCCTGTTTGTCGTTTCTTAAATCAATTCCTTCGGATTTTTTGAACTCGTCACAAAGCCAGTTCATGACTTTTTCATCAAAATCATCTCCGCCTAGGTGAGTGTCGCCTGAAGTTGAAAGAACTTCGTGAACGCCGTCGCCGATTTCAAGAAGTGAAACATCAAAAGTACCGCCGCCAAGGTCGAATACTAAAACTTTTTCAGGTTTTTGTTTTTCAAGACCATAAGCCAAAGCCGCCGCTGTCGGTTCGTTTACGATACGAAGAACGTCAAGCCCTGCGATTTTACCTGCATCTTTTGTCGCTTGTCTTTGAGCATCGTTAAAGTAAGCAGGTACTGTTATTACGGCCGAGGTTACTTTTTCGCCCAAGTATGCACTTGCATCATCCGCCAATTTTCTCAAAATCATTGCAGAAATTTCTTGCGGGGTGTAAGTTTTATCATCAATTTTTGTTTTGTGGTCTTCACCCATGTGTCTTTTGATGGACGCTATTGTTTTATCAGCGTTAAGGATAGCTTGACGTTTTGCAAGCTGTCCGACCAATCTTTCTCCTGTTTTTGAAAACCCAACGATAGAAGGCGTTGTTCTTGAACCTTCTGCGTTTGCTATAACTGTGGGTTTCCCACCTTCCATGACTGCGACTACCGAGTTTGTGGTCCCTAAGTCGATACCGATTGTTTTTGCCATTTGTTTATTCTCCTTTTAAATAATCTGTTAAACCTTTACTTAAATTTAACATTGATTTTTAAAGTTTATGGAAAAATAAACAAAAAATTAATCTTTTGCATTAGTTGATAGGTTGAATAGTCGAATAGTCGCCCAGATGGGACATCTTTCACGAAAAACAAGTTTTCGGAAAGAGCAGTCAATAGTTGAAAAGTTTCAACGAAGTAAACGGTTTTGCGGTTCTCGCTTACTTTTTACTTGCTCGGGCTTATTGACGGTGCGGTTAAATCCGCACCCTACCGCTTTGGGGCAAATAAATAAAAAATTAATCTTTTGAGAAAGAAATATAAATAAGATAGTCGTTCGATTGCTCAGGATGAAACATTTGAATTATCTTTGCATTTTTATCAATCCAATCCAAAATCGGTTTTGAATTTCCAAAAGTAAGGTAAAACCAATAATTCCGTCCTTTTTTAAGAGAATTAAGCACAGCAGTTCGATTACTGTGCTGTGGTTCTTGAATTACCTGATTTTTAATATTATAAAACGAAGAATAATAAGCAAACTCAGTATTAGCAGAATCCCCCACGAAAATAATGTCTCCATCTTTAAGACTCTCAACCAATATTTCCATCATTTCTCGAGGATATTCGCCTTTTGAAATATTTTTTGTAGCAATAAAATCTTTTATTTGAAAAATTTGTGGTGAAAAGGTAAAAAACGTAAGCGCAATAATAATGAATGATTTGAATTTTTTATCAAAAGTTATTAAATCAAGAGGTTTTAAGATTAACAGCAAGAATATCGGAACCAGAAACAATATCAAGCGGCTTGCAAAAGGATAAAAATGCAAAAACGATGCGATAATCAGTAGAATAAAACTTATGCCGGATATATTAATAAACGGTGATTTTTCCCTGTGAAAAATCACCGCCCCCCAAGTAAGCAAAATTAGCATAAATAATGCATATTGACTCGGGAAGAAAAAATATTTTATGTTTTCAACCAAAAGATGCATAAAAAAGAACGGATTAGCGTTAACAAAACTATTTTGCCAATAATTCACCATGTGCGTGCCCGTGTAATTATTCATCAAATATATTTTTAAATAAATCAGCCCGCTAATCACTATCGGAAGCGTTAAAACCAGTTTCTTTCTCCAAGCAAATTTGATATTCTTAAAAAATAAATTCAAAACCCCACCCGCGATTGTAAAAACAGAAACAAAAGAAAACCACGGAACTATTGCAAGCAATAAGCCGTAGAAAACGGCTTTTTTCGCGCTTAATTTTTCAATATTCAAATTGATGAAAAACAGCAGGCAAATTATTATAACCAAAACATCAATATTATACGGCTTGAATTCAAAAGAATAATTGATTAACTGCTGATTAATCGCAAAGAAAAAAACCGCGCAAAGAACAGTAAATTTGGACTTTAGGTTGGTTGAGGCAAGAAAATAAAACGCTATAAGCGAAGCTATTCCAGCCAAAAACGGCAGTATCCTCAAAGAAATGTCAGAAAATCCGAATATTTTTGTAATCAATTTTGTTAAAACCATAAACAATGGCGGAGCCATTTGCATGAAACGAAGTATCCCGAAAAAATCAGAATAATTTTTAAACCTGACATTCCATCCAAGCGCACATTCGTCATGCCACATCGAAGGATTAATCAGCAATCCTTTCAGTCTGAGAAAAATCCCCAACGCAAAAATCAACAATAATAAAAACCCGTACCAGTATTTTTTAAAAATATTCAACAAATTGCCTCTAAATCTTCTTTAGTTCCGCCAAAGTAGGGTCTAAAAGACGTCTTCCGACATTATCAAAATTTATTGAGCATAGTGTTTTTGAACCATAAGTGATTAATTTTTCAACCGTTCCTTTTCCGTATTTAGAATGAGCAACACTATCACCCTGCTCAAGTGCATCCGATTGCGTTTTGGGTTCAATTTCTGCCGAATAAATCGGAACAATAGGAGTAGAAGCCATTTTTACCGGTAGAATATCAATCGTAGGTGGCTCAATTTCAAGCTCTTTAGCTTGCTGAGACAAAACATTTGAAAATATATCAGTTTCCTCAGTTTCTTTTTCCTCAGGCTCGCTTAAGACTTCTTTGCTAATTGACTTCTTCTCCTCGTCAAATACTTCATCTAAAAAGCCATCTTCGTTAATATGCAAATCTTCAATAAAATCCAAATCATCTTCAGTCAAATCATCTTCAACAATTTCAGCCGCAAATTCTTCTTCCAAATTTTTCTCAACTTTTGGCACAGTATAAATTTCGTCCACATCACGTTTTATTTGTTCATCCAGCAAATTCTCTTTAGAATTTTGCGCCTCCGTCCGGGCTTGTTCTTGCGTTAAATTTTTAAAACGTGAATCTGCAATTTCCTCCAATTTCACAATCAAAGGGAGATTATGAGTTGCTGGACCATAAATTATAAATTCTTGAGGATTTAACTTACTTAAAAATGTATTATATCCTGCAAAATCGTTCTGCTGTTGAATCGGGGCGAAAAGAATTAAATTCTTTGAAAGTTGCTTTAATTCTTTCAAATATTTGTACGAATAAGCACAAATAATCGTAGAATAAACATTTTTTGCCGTAAAAATCTGCTTTAACAACTTTTTGTCCGAATTCGTATCTCCGACGTTACAAATAACATACACATCATTCCCTAGTTGGCTTATCACAGAATAAGCATGGGCAATCATTTCTCTTTGAATTTTTTCGTCAATCCCCGATAAATCTAAAATTGTTGCAGATTTTTGTTCCAAAGAAGTTTTAAGCGAGTCAAATTCTGTTTGTTCCTGAGCAAAAACTCCGGCTTCATAATATTTTAAAAGTTTATTTTTGAGTAAAACAAGCTCTACAAGTCCCAATTCCTCGTACTGAGAATCAACCACATCCTTGAAAGTTTCAAAAGGAATAAATTTTTCAGGTAAAGTATTCACGTAATTTTGCACTTCCAAAAAGATTTCTTGAATAAGAGCCTTACTTTCAGCCGTAGCATCGTCAAGTCCTTTTTCATATATAAAATTAATTGTCTCGTAATTTAAAGGAAGTTTAAAGTTTTTTCCTGCAATAATATGCCCCTCAATATTTTCGGCATAAATTGAATCATTACTACCTAAACTTGAATCAATCACCAAAACTTTTTTCCCGCTATAAACCAATTGCCTAACACAGTTTTTAATTAAAGTATAATTATCTTCTTCTTTTTCAGAACATACAAGCAATTTGTCTTCAAACAAACTTCTATCAAGTTTTAATAAAGTTTTTTGCTGAGCCAGTTCACCAATAACAATAGGGAATTGTGCGGGTAAAAGCCCCAAAAGTTCCTCCGGCTGCACAATCTCCAAAAGGCTTTTGAAATCGGGAATTGCACCGTTATAATTTGTTATAACACCATTATCATTAAATGTGAAAAGAAGTTTTGCAACAGCAAAGTTTCCATTAGAATTAGCTTCGAGATGAACAATTTGCCCTATAAAAGACAAAAGTTCATCCTTGATAATTATAAATCCTGCTAAAATAAGGCTCTCAGCCGATGTATCATAGCTTACTTTGACCAAATTATTTTTTACTTCAACTATTTGCATATTCAACCCTTCTTCTCAGTCCCCTTATGTGAATTATTGTACTATAAAAAAGGTAAAATAGGAATTACCCAACAAAAAGCCGAAGACTTGAATTTTTCATCAATTTATGTTATAATATATACGTAGATGGTATCGGAGAAATATAATCATGATGACGAATCGTACTGGTGGACTTAATAGTGGGATGCAAAATACAGTTAGCGCTGCATACGGTCGTTTGATTTCCTCTAAAGTAAAATCCGGACCTCCGCCTGTTACTCAGAACTCCGCTAATATGCATGGGCTTGATAAGCTCAATGAGATAAATGCCAAACCTTCATTTTTCAAAATTGCATAGAAGTTTAATATTTATTGAACATCAAGTTTCGCAATTTTAACATCAAACACGCTTTCTATATCGATTCCGTTCAAGATGTTTGTAATTAAATCGCTTGGGTTGATTTGTTTCACATTATGGAAATGTTTAACTACCCCCAAAATCTTTGCGTCAGAATATTCCTCAATCAATCTTGGAATAATTTTCATGTCAACATCGACGGTACTTTCAGGGAAATTATTTATAATAACCCCGCGAACTTTTATTCCTTTTGATATTAAGTGATTAATTGTCAAAAGGGTTTGATTTACCGTTCCTGAATCAGGTTTGATAATAATTAAGACGGGCAACTCTAAAATTTTTATGATATCTGAAACCAAAAGATTGGGTGCAATCGGAGTCATAATCCCGCCTGTACTTTCGACAATTGTGCAATCGTGCCTTTTTATAATCGCCTCATAATCTTTTTTAATGCTATTTTTATCAATGATGATATTTTCAGCTTCGGCAGCTACAACAGGCATCATAGGCATTTTCAACAAATAACTTGAATATGTTTTAATATAAGGGTCAATATTTTTCACAAACGCCAAATCCGGAGATTGGGCAAACCCGTTTTTTTCAATCGCGCCTGTCTGAATCGGTTTATAAACGCAAGTTGAGTACCCCAAACTTTGCATGGTCGCAGCAATCCCCGCGGTTATAAACGTCTTTCCGACGTTGATATCAGAACCTGTTATAAAAATATTTAGCATAGAATTATTTTAATACAAAAAAAGATTAATACTCAAAATTAAACGCTAACTTTTTTAATATGAAAACTTTATTTAAAAGTAGAAAAAAATTCAGACATAGAAATATTAAACCCCCTACAAATACTTTCAATTGTTGAAATTTTAACATCCCGTTGAGCATTTTCAGCATAAGCAACACAACTTTTTGATAGCCCTGAAAACCAAGCAAGTTTTTCGGCTGTCAACCCCTTTTCTTTGCGTAATTCTTTAATTCTATCGGCTATTTTTTCATTTATACTCATAACCACCTCTTTGTTAATACCTTTACTTTAATACTAAAGTGTGTTAATTTGATTAACGATAGAGGTATTAATATTGTGAATATATGAAAAATATTAAAGGAGTAATTTAATGCAAGATGTAGAAAAAAGCGAAGAAATGATAAATGTAGACATTTTAGGTTCAATTGAATTTGATTTGAGCGGATCTTTAATAGATTTAATTTGGCATATCAAATCTATTAAAAAAGATATTGATAATATTAAGAAATATTTAAAATTACAATAAAAAATTACTTATTAATAGCAAAGTAGACTTCTTTTAAACGTTTTTTACTTATGTGAGTGTAAAGCTGTGTCGTTGAAACATCAGCATGCCCCAAAAGTTCCTGAACAATCCTTAAATCAGCCCCATTTTCAAGCAAATGTGTAGCAAAGCTGTGTCTTAGAGTATGCGGGGAAATGTTTTTGTGAATAACTTTCCCCTGTTCATGAATAAAATTATAAATATCCTGACGAGTCAAAAACTTCCCCCCGTCTGAAATCAGAAGGTTTTTTGTATCAACATTATATTTTTTTATCAAGAAATCTCTCTGAATAAAATAATCGAGCAATGCCGTTTTTGCCATGTTCCCAAAGGGCACGAGTCTTTCTTTTGAACCTTTTCCGCTACACTTTAAATAATTTGCACTTAAATCAATACTATTTGTTTTCAATCCCACCAGTTCAGACACCCGAAGCCCGCAACCATAAAGCAATTCAACAACAAGCCGCTCCGTTTTGCTCAAATTTTCCCTCAAAATATTTTCAATCTCTAGAACAGTCATAACTTTTGGCAATTTACGTGGGATTCTCGGCTGTTCAAGAGTTAATGTAGGATTTTGCAAGCAAATTTCAGCCGCACAAAGCCACTTAAAAAATCCCCTTAAAGAAGCTATTTTTCGCATAACACTTGTGGCGGAATATTTTTTCTCTCTCAAATCTATTATATAAAAATTAAGATGTGTTCTTTGAATTTGAATCAGTTCCTGCACACCAAGGACAAAACAAAACTCCAAAAACGAAATCAAATCACGCCTATAAGCATCAAGAGTATTAATAGAAAGTCCTTTTTCGACTTCCAAATACTCCAAATACTGTGATAAAATCTGCATGCTCATAAACTAAATTATAGTCTAACGTGTTAAAAAATGGAATAAGGAGAATATTTTAGAATGTTAATCCAGCTTCTCTGGCTGCATCGGCTAACGCTGCAATTCTTCCGTGATACAAAAATCCGCCTCTATCAAAAACAATATTTTTGACGCCTTTTTTCAATGCTTTTTTTGCAACAGCTTCGCCAACAGCTTTTGCTGATTCAATGTTTCCACCGTGTTGTAATGTTACTTTCAAATCTTTATCAACACTTGAAGCCGAAACAATCGTAACCCCTTTTACATCATCAATTAATTGTGCATAAATGTGTTTTGTGCTTCTATAAACTGTCAATCTTGGAGCTTCAGCAGTCCCTGAAAGCTTAACCCTGATTGATTGGTGTCTTTTTTGTACTTTTGTTTTTCTGTTTGCTGATTTAATCATTTTCTTTCTCCTTCTTGGTTGTTCGCGTTAAACGAGTTTTCACTCTCTGCGAACAATCCGTTTTACCCAAACCTTCTTAAGGAAGCAAACCTTAAGGGTTTATACGGGCCTAATTGAGTAAAAGATGAATAGCAAATGAAAAGGTTTCCCCACTCACTTCTCACCGCTCACTTCTCACTATTTCTTGCCTGCTTTGCCGGCTTTACGTCTAACATATTCGCCTTCATATCTGACCCCTTTTCCTTTGTATACTTCAGGAGGTCTTTTTGAACGAATTGTTGCGGCCACATCGCCTACTGCTTGCTTATTCGAACCTTTTACAGAAATTTTTGTGTTTGCTTCTACTGTAATCGTAATTCCTGCGGGAGGTTCAATATTTATCGGATGAGAATATCCCAATTGTAAGTTCAAAGTTGTATCCTGCATTGCTGCACGATAACCGACACCTTGAAGTTCCAATTTCTTCTCAAATCCTGTTTTAACCCCATTGATTGCATTTGCTACCAATGTTCTTGAAAGACCATGAAGCGCACGGGTTTTTCTTTCTTCATCGCGTCTTGTTAAAACAACTTTGTCATCTTCTTTTTTCACAATAATTTCTTCTCTTACAGTAACGCTTTCAGTTCCCAAAGGTCCTTTAGCCGTAATTGTTTGTCCATTAATTGTAACTTCTACCCCTTGCGGAATTTCTATCGGTAATTTACCTATACGTGACATAATTTTTCTCCTTTACTGAGTTAAACTTTTCTGCCAATTGAGCTTAACTGCGAATTATTTATATTGTGTTGAGTAAACAAACACAACCCTCTTTTTACTTTTCGACTACTACCAGACGTAACAAAGAACTTCGCCACCCAAATTTTCTTTGCGGGCTTTTCTGTCTGTAAACAAGCCTTTGCTTGTCGAAACAATTGCTACTCCTAAACCGCCAAATACTTTAGGCAAGTTTTTCGCTTTGCAATAATTTCTTAAACCAGGTTTAGAAATTCTTTTTAAATTTGAAATAACCGGTTTATGTTTTTCGTCATATTTCAACACAATTGTCAAAAAGTTAAATTTCTCGATTGTTTTAACCAAATAATCAACGATATATCCTTCGTCCTTCAATAACTTTGCCAATTCAATTTTCAACTTTGAACTCGGCATTTCAACTGTTGCATGAGAAACCAAATTTGCGTTTCTGATTCTTGTTAGCATATCTGCTATTGGATCTGTGTTCATTTTCTTTGTCCTTTTTTTGGGGAGGGTAGGAAGACTAGATGTATGGATGGCTGGCTAAATTGAAAGCTATGCCTCTATTCTTCTATGCATCCATTCCTCTTGTTACTACTTACTAAAATATTTGGGAGCAATTTCTGCCCCATCTCTAGCAGTATAGCAAGTCAATGTGTATTGAATTACCAACTGGCTTTGACAACACCAGGCAATAAGCCTCTGTGAGCCATTTCTCTCAAGTGAATTCTGCATAAACCGAAATCCCTGTGGAAACCGTGAGGCCTTCCGCAAACACTACATCTGTTGTGCAATCTTACTTTTGGATATTTACCTGCAGCTGCAAGCTTTTGTCTTTTTTCTTCTTTGTTAATCATCGCTTTGTTAGCCATGAATTTCTCCTTTAAATTGGTGAGAGGTGAGAGGTGAGAGGTGAGAAGAAGTTCTTCAAACTCGTCACTTTCCCCTTTTCACTTGTTACTGCTTACTTTTCTTGTTGTTTATTCATTCCTTTGAACGGCATACCTAATTCTGCTAACAAAGTTCTTGCTTCGTCGTCTGTTTCTGCGGTTGTGATGATTGAAATATTCATCCCTTTAACCAAATCAACATCTTCATACTTAATTTCAGGGAACAAAGCCTGTTCCTTTAAGCCACAAGTATAATTGCCGCGTCCATCAAAACTTTTGGAACTTATTCCTCTAAAGTCGCGGATGCGAGGTAGGACAACGCATATTAACTTTTGCAAGAAATCATACATTCTTTCGCCACGCAATGTTACCATAGCACCAACCGGCATTCCTTCTCTCAATTTATAAGATGCGATTGATTTTTTTGCCTTTGTGACTACACATTTTTGTCCCGCAATTTTTGTTAATTGAGACTCAATTACTTCCGCAATTTTTGAATTGTGAGAAGCTTCTCCAACTCCCATATTCAAAACAATTTTATGCAATCTGGGAATTTTATGGTCATTTTCATAGCCAAATTTTTCTTTTAATGCCTTTTTTACTTCTTTTTCGTATTTTTTTCTTAAACTTTCTGTTACTGTCATTGTTTTCTTCCTTTTAATAAGATGCTATCAGGTTTTAGCCTTACACATCTAACTGTTCACCACATTTTTTACAAACACGGATTTTTTTGTTTTCGACTACATCGTGTTTGATCCTTGTCGGTTTTTCGCAACTTGGGCATACAATCATCACATTTGAAGAGTTCAATGCCGCTTCGATTTTTACAAAACCGCCCTGAACACCTGCCGCAGGATTTGCTTTTTGTGCTTTTGTAACCAAATTTGCGCCTTCCACAACTACTTTAGCCTCAGAAGGATTTACTTTTTTTATGTTTCCGATTTTGCCTTTGTCCTTGCCTGCCGTGACAATTACTCTGTCACCTGTTTTCACATGCACGCTTTTTTTATTTTCTTTTGCCATTTTTTTGTCCTTTACGTTGTCGGGTTGAAAACCCAACCTACTTTTTACCTTTTGCTTTTTACCTAAATTACTTCCGGCGCAAGAGAAACAATTTTCATAAAATTCTTATCTCTCAACTCACGGGCAACCGGTCCGAAAACACGTGTTCCTCTCGGATTACCATCTTTATTGATTATTACTGCCGCATTTTCATCAAATCTGATTACAGAACCATCGTTTCTTTTAATATCAGCTTTTGTTCTTACGACAACCGCTTTTACCACTTCAGATTTTTTTACAGCCATATTTGGAGTTGCAGTCTTTACTGTTGCAACAATTACATCGCCAACTGCTGCGAATTTTTTGTTTGAGCTGCCGAGAACACGTATGCACAAAATTTCCTTTGCACCTGTGTTGTCTGCTACTGCTAATCTGGTTTCTTGTTGTATCATTGTTTGTTTATCCTTTGTATTATTTATTTACCTTATGATTTAGTAAACAGTAAAGAGTGAACGGCGAACGGAATTTCTGTTTACCGTTTGTTTATTCACTATTTCGCTTTTTCTAGTACTTCAAGAACTGCCCAACGCTTTGAACCTGAAACTGGTTTTGCTTCGATGATTTTTACAACATCGCCTTCAGAACAAATTCCCTTTTCATCATGTGCTTTATAGTTCTTGTTTGATTCCATGATTTTTTTGTATTTTGGATGCGGATTATACGACGCAACTTTTACTACAATTGTTTTTTCCATTTTGTTGCTTATTACAACACCCTGTTTTTCTTTCTTAGGCATTTCTTCTACCATTACACGAAACCTTTTGTTTTCGCGCCTTTACTTATTTATCTGTATCTACTAACTTTTTTCTTTTATCGGCTTACCCGATTTATGCACTCGCTGTTGTTGGCTTCGTCTCCCTATTTTTGTGAGATTTGCCCGCTCGCATCTGTTTTATATTACCCCTTTTTCTTTGATTAGTGTTTTTGCTTGTGCTATTGAATGCTTTGTTGTTGAAATCAAAGCCGTATTTTCCAATTTGTGTGTTGATTTTTGTAATCTCAAATTAAATAATTGCTTTTTAAATTCAACTACTGCATCTTTTAATTCGTCTATTGTTTTTTCACGCATTTCTTGCAATTTCATTTTTATGTTCCTTATGCTTGTGTTCTTGGTTTTTCTACCACTTTTACCTTAATAGGAAGTTTTTGAGCAGCTAATTCTAAAGCTTCAACAGCTTCTTCTCTATTAAAATAATCTAATTCAAATAGAATTCTGTTCGGTTTAACAACTGCAACCCAGTATTCTACGTTTCCTTTTCCAGATCCCATACGAGTTTCCGCAGGTTTTGCAGTAATCGGTTTATCAGGGAAAATCTTTATCCAAACATTACCGCCACGTTTGATTTTACGTGTCATTGTTCTTCTCGCTGCCTCTATCTGACGGCTTGTTATCCAACCCGGTTCGACTGCTTGAAGTGCATATTGACCAAACTCAAGTGTAGTACCTCTAGTTTCGGTACCTTTCATATTACCTTTCATCATTTTGCGATATTTTGTTTTTTTAGGCATTAACATTTTTTTTTACACCATTACACGAAATCTTTGTTTCCGCGCCTTTACTTATTTCATTGTTTTTACTACTAACTTTTTTAGTTTTATCGGCTTACTCGATTGATGCACTCGCTATTTTTGGCTTCGTCCCTCTATTATTTTGAAACTTGCCCGCTCGCATCTGTTTGCTAGTCAACCTTTCTTTTTACGCTTCTGCACCCTTCCGTCTTGGATGTCTTGCAGATTTGTCTTCGCTATGTCCCGATTTTTTAGCTGATTTAATATTCAAGTCAGCCTGTTCGTTAGGCATTAAGTTTCCTTTGAATACCCAAACTTTAACCCCAATTTTACCCATTATTGTATCTGCTTCGGCAAATCCGTAATCCACGTCAGCTCTTAATGTTTGAAGAGGAATTCTTCCCTCTTTTGCCCATTCAGAACGAGCAATTTCAGCACCGCCAAGTCTTCCTGATACCATAACCTTAATCCCTTGAACGCCTGCTCTCATAGTACGCTGCATTGATTGTTTCATTGCACGTCTAAACGCAATACGTTTTTCCAATTGAAGCGCGATTGATTCCGCAACCAACTGAGCATCAGCGTCAATCCTTGCGACTTCAACAACATTTATGATAATGGGTTTATTGATATATTTTGAAACTTCTTTTTTCAAATCTTCTATACCTTGTCCCCCACGCCCCACAACGATACCGGGTTTTGCTGTTACAACAGTTATTGTTGTATTTTGAGCTTTTCTATCAATCAAAATTCTTGAAACACCTGCTGTGTATAATTTCTTTTTAACAAATTTTCTTATTTTTGCATCTTCTGCAACGAATTCGGCATAATCCCCGAACTTAGCGAACCAAGTGCTAACCCAAGGTTTAATTATTCCTACTCTGAATCCGGTTGGATGTGTTTTCTGTCCCATTTTTTACGTCCTTTTTTTGTTTTATTAACTTTTTAGTCGCTTACTTTTACTGTCAAGTGCGCTGTACGTTTTAATCTTCTGTAAATACGACCCTGCGCTCTTGGCTTTCCTCTTTTGAAAGTTTCGCTTTCATCGGCGAAAATTTCAGAGATTTTTAAAGCTTCAGGTCCTACACCAAATTTTTCTTGTGCATTTGCAACAGCAGCCGTCAAATTCTTTTCAACTACTCTTGCTGCAAAATATGGCATAAAACGTAATGTCGTTTGTGCCTCAATGACGGCTTTACCACGAACTTCGTTGATTACTCGGCGAAGTTTTCTTGCTGTCATTTTTATGTCCGTTTGTTTTGCTTTTGCTTCCATTGTTTTTACGTCCTTTTGGGTTGAACGGTCTAACGGTTGAATGGTTAATTCAAATTTATTTACCGTTTACTGTTTACTGTTTACCTATTTTCTTTTTGCCGTTTTATCTCCGCCGGCATGACCTCTGAACAGTCTTGTAGGTGCAAATTCACCTAATTTATGTCCAATCATTTGTTCCGTTACATAAACAGGAACATGCGTTTTGCCGTTGTGTACAGCGATTGTATGCCCCAACATATCAGGTATAATCATTGATGCTCTTGACCAGGTTTTTATAACTTTATGTTCAGAATTATCATTCATTTTATCTATTTTCTTTTGTAATGAATCTTCTACGTATGGGCCTTTTTTTAATGAACGTGCCATTGTTTCTCCTTGTTAGTTTAAAAGTTGGACTGCTAATTCAAATCCGTTTACTGTTTACCTATCTTGATTTTTTTCTTCTTCTTACAATTAACTTGCTAGAAAGTTTCTTTTTGTTTCTGGTTTTAGCACCAAGAGCCGGCTTGCCCCAAGGTGTTTTCGGATTTCCTCCGGGACCTGTTTTTCCTTCACCACCACCGTGAGGGTGATCGCAAGGGTTCATAGTAACACCACGAACTGTCGGTTTAATACCTAAATGACGTTTTCTTCCCGCTTTACCGATTTTTAAGTTCTTATATTCAGCATTACCCAATGAGCCGATTGTCGCTAAACAATTTTTTCTTATCATTCTCATTTCTGATGAAGGAAGCTTAATCGTAACATAATTGCCTTCTTTCGCCATTAATTGAGCTGAATTACCCGCTGAACGAACCATTATGCCACCTCTGCCCGGTTCAAGTTCAATGTTGTGAATAATTGAACCCAAAGGAATTAATTCCAATGGAAGTGCATTACCTGTTTGAATTTGTGCATCAGGTCCGCTTACGATTACATCGCCTACGTTTAAACCTTCTGGTGTTAAAATATATCTTTTTTCGCCATCTGCGTAAAATACCAATGATATTCTTACGTTTCTGTTCGGATCATACTCGATTGTTTTTACTGTTGCAGGTATACCAAATTTCTCACGTTTAAAATCAATCATACGGTAAGCTTGTTTTGAACCGCCACCTTTATGACGACAAGTAATTCTACCTGTGTTATTTCTTCCCGCATGTTTTTTTATCGGTTTCAACAATGATTTTTCAGGAGTTGATGTTGTTATTTCCTGATAATCACTCTTTGTCATGCCTCTTTGACCCGGTGAAGTTGGATTTATCTTACGAATTGCCATTTTTTTACGCTCCTGTTAATTCTTCGATTGGATCACCTTCTATTGTGACAATCGCTTTTTTGCTTGATGTTGTTCTACCTGATTTAATCCCCATTCTCTTTTCGTGAGAAGGCATATAAATAGTTCTGACTTTTTTAACTTTTCTCCCTGGAAAAGCTAACTCTACAGCTTGTGCAATTTCAACCTTTGTAGCCGTTTTAACAACCTCAAACGTATATTGCCCAAGTGCAGTGCCTGCCATTGATTTTTCAGTAATCAACGGTGCTTTTAATACGTCATATAATTTTTCTGTATTTGTTCTTTCCTTGCTCATTATTTTATCAACCTTTCAGTTATTTCATTAACTGCAGCCTCTGTAATTACTACATTATCAGCTTCCAATATATCTTTTACGTTCAAATTCGTAGGTAAAATCAATCTTACGCTCGGAATATTTCTTGCCGCAAGTTCAAGATACTTATTTTCCGCCGCTTTAGTGTCTGCAATAATTAAAATCTTACCTTCTAATTTCAACGAAGAAAGAACTTTTACCATTACTTTTGTTTTAGGTTCAGTAATTTCTGAGAAATCCTTAACAACAACCAACTGTTCACTTCTTGCGGATAACGCTGATTTCAAAGCCAATTTTCTAGCCTTTTGAGGGATAGAAAAACTGTAATCCCTCGGTTTTGGTCCGAAAGTTACCCCACCGCCTGCGAACAAAGGTGAACGAATTGAACCCGCTCTTGCTCTACCTGTACCTTTTTGTTTCCAAGGTTTTCTTCCGCCGCCTGCTACTTCAGCTCTTGTTTTTGTACAAGCTGAACCTTGACGCGCGTTATTTAATTGTCTTCTTAAAGCTAAGTGCATAACATGCAAGTTAGGCTCTACACCGAAAACGCTTTCATTTAAAGCAATTTCGCCCAATTTCTTTCCGCTTGTACTTAGTATAATTTGTTCTTTAGTCATTGTATTTATCCTTTGTTTTGATGGGCTGAAGCCCATCCTACTTTTTTACTTATTTAGTTCCATTTAATTCTTGAAGGTTTAATCGTAACCAATTTTCCTTCAGGTCCCGGAACTGCGCCTTTTATTAAAATTAAAGAGTTTTCGCTATCTACTTTTACCAGTTTTAACTTAGTTACGGTAACTCTTTCGTTACCCATGTTTCCTGCCATCTTTTTACCCTTAATGACACGCCCGGGAGTTGTACCCGCACCAATTGAACCTGGTGCTCTGTGGTTTTTAGAACCATGTCCCATTGGTCCTCTTGAGAAGTTCCATCTTTTTACCGTACCTTGGAAACCTTTACCAATTGATGTTCCTACAACATCAACCTTTTCAATATTATCCAAAATGGATACTTCGATTGATTGCCCAACTTTATAATCTTGAGGGTTATCAATTCTAAACTCTTGCAAATGTCTGAAATTTTCTAACTTATTTACCTTAAAGTGTCCGATTTGAGCCTTTGTCAAATGTTTTTCCTTGGCCGAAACCGTCCCGACCTGAATTGCGTTATAACCGTCTTTTTCGACAGTCTTAACTTGAGTGACAACAATTTTGTCCACTTTAATTACCGTTACGGGAATTGCCAAGCCTTGTTCATCAAAAACTTGAGTCATCCCTAATTTTTTACCTATTACACCTAATGTCATATTCTGTTTTTACCTTTCTTGCTCCCTCACGAGAATTTTTTGGGACAAATCCCTTAAAATTTGCTTGGTTGCTGTTTTCTTGCGAGCGCTACGTTACTTTTTCTGTTGGCTTGAGTTTTTTCAACCCTTTGCCCCTTGCCGTCGAAGTTACCTTATATAACTTCCGTAGATCACATTATATTGCATAATGCTATTTAGTTTTCATCCCGAGTTGCTGATTACAGTTTAACCTCTATATCAACGCCAGCCGGTAAGTCTAATCTACTTAACTCTTCAGTTGTCTGTTGAGTCGGGTCGTATATATCTATAATTCTTTTGTGCGTTCTCATTTCGAAGTGTTCTCTTGACTTTTTGTCTACGTGAGGTGAGCGCAAAACGCAATATATACGTCTTTTTGTCGGCAAAGGAATAGGACCTGCAACTTTAGCGTCTGTTCTTTTAGCTGTTTCAACGATTTTGTCAGCCGACACATCAATCAACTTGTGATCGTATGCCTTTAAACAAACCCTGATTCTTTGTCTTTTTGTTTCGGTTGCCATCTTGTTTTCCTTTGTTATTTTTTGGTGAGAAATAAGGCTTAAAAAAGCCGTACCTTCACTTTTCTGCTATTTCTTAAAGTGTAAAACCTCAAGTGAATCTAATCGTATAACAAACAAAATTCACTGTCAACAAGAACTTTCATGTTTTGTGTAGTTTTTGTAATAATTTAGTTTATAAGGTTATAAGGTGAATAGTTATTTGGGCTGAATGGCTTTTAAATAATAACCCCGAGGAGGCAAAAAGCAAAAAGTAAGCGAGATGTGCATACCTATTCACCTGTTCACCTTATAACCCACTCACTTCTCCCCTTCTTCAAACATCTTCAAAAACTCCGCAGGCGTTAGTTTGAATCCACTTGCGATTTTTTCTAAATTTGAAATCTTTAACTCCAAAAGCCCCTTCTCAATCCTGCTCAATGTCGAAGGCTCTATACAATTTTTGAACGCAAATGAATTAAGCGACATCTTTTTCGATTCCCTTAATTCTCTTATAAATTGTGATAATTTTTCTTGGTATTGCATATTCGCAATTATTAGACATATTGCGAAATAAAATAATGCCAAAAACTAAAAAGACGATTTTTCATCAAGGTTTGTTCTCTTTATGCAAAATCTAAATGAAAATTCCAAAGTCCTGCACAAACCTTAACAAATTTGTCATCCAAAAATTCTGATTAAAAGTGCAACACCTTTCAAATACAATAGAATTGAAAGGAATAGGCACATGAAAAAGACATATGAGCAATTAAATGATAAAGATAGGCATCAG
>CAISJE010000026.1 GCA_903885635.1 uncultured bacterium | reverse complement strand
TTAAATAGGTTTCCTCTAAAGTGTGTGTTTTTCTGTAATCTATTACCTTTTTTCTCAAGTCCAAAGAATATGCCATAATTTCACCTCCGCTATTATTATACCATATTTCATTGTTGTTGTCAACTTAAATTACTATAAATGCTGAAAAACAGCGTATTTGGTATGCAAAGAAAACTATCGAAAACGGTTGGTCACGGAATATTTTAGTCCATCAAATCGAAAGCAAACTTTATGACAGACAGGCTTTGGGGGAGAATAAAACAAACAATTTTTCAACGACACTTCCTGCACCGCAATCAGAACTTGTGCAAGAAATTATTAAAGACCCTTATAATTTTGATTTTTTAACTTTAACGGAAAAATCACAGGAAAGGGATTTGGAAGATGGTTTGATGAAAAACTTAACGAGTTTTTTGCTTGAGCTTGGTAAAGGTTTTGCATTTGTAGGACAACAATATCATTTGGAAATCGGCGAACAGGATTATTATTTGGATTTGCTGTTTTATAACACAAAGCTGCATTGTTATGTTGTGTTCGAGCTTAAAATGGGTGAATTCAAACCAGAATATGCAGGTAAGGTTAATTTTTACTTGTCCGCGATTGATAGCCTGTTGAAAACAGAATATGACCAGCCGTCAATCGGCATTATTTTGTGCAAATCTAAAAATAAGATTGTGGCGGAATATGCGTTGCGTGATATGTCAAAACCGATTGGCGTATCGGAATATAACATAACGCAGATACTTTCAGAGGAACTCAAAACTACCCTGCCAACGATTGAAGAACTTGAACAGGAATTGGAAGATAAGTAATTTCCATGCAAGTATTTTTTAACTTATATAATACTCATAAATCTTCGCAATCCCGTCTTGAAGGTTGATTTTAGGTGTCCAGCCCAAGGCTTTAATCTTTGTTGCATCCATTAATTTTCTCGGAGTTCCGTTAGGTTTTGTCGTATCGTAAACAATTTCGCCGTCAAATCCAACGATTTGTTTTACCATTTCAATCAAAACTTTCAGTTGAATATCAGTGCCGTCGGTTATATTCACAAGCTCCCCAATGTCTTTATAATCCTTATTCTGCATCAAATAAAAACACGCCTCCGCCAAATCATCCGAGTGCATCAACTCACGATAAGGCGAGCCGTCACCCCAAACTACTACTTTATCAGAATACGCGCCGATTTGCTCAAGCGTTTGAATGATTGAATTTTCGTCCTCAATGTTAAGTTTTTCATCCAATCCCCACCCCAATTTATACTTTTTCAAATCAGCTTTAATCGCCACAAAATCCTTGTTTTTAAGAAGTTTCGCCAAATAAAACCGTCTCAAAAGCATCGGAAGCAAATGTGCCGTTTCCATATTGAAATTATCCCCAACCCCGTACTGGTTTGTAGGCATAGCGGAGATAAAATTTGTTCCGTATTGTTCGTTGTAATATCTGCAAAGTTTTATCGCCGCGATTTTTGCAATCGCATAAGCCTCGTTCGTGCTTTCAAGTTCGGACGTCAAAAGACAATCCTCTTTCATCGGTTGAGGTGCGAGTTTCGGGTAAATACAGCTTGAACCTAAGTTCAAAAGCTTTTTCACTTGGTTTTTATAACTCGCATTGATAACATTTGAAGCAATCATGATATTTTGATAAATAAATTCCGCGGGATAAGTCGAATTTGCAACAATCCCGCCGACTTTAGCCGCCGCCAAAAACACATAATCGGGTTTTTCTTTCGCAAAAAATTCTTCGACCTGAAGCTGATTACACAAATCGAGTTCGGCAGAATTCCTTGTAACAATATTTTCAAAACCCTCAGTTTGTAATTTTCTCATAATCGCAGAACCCACAAGCCCCTTGTGTCCAGCTACGTATATTTTATCGTGTTTATTCATCTAAATGCCTTTCTTGCACTGATAGTAAAATAATAAAAATATTTCCTCAAAAATTCAGCTGATAATGCTTTCGGCATTGTTTTTGAATGTTTTAGATTGTTGAACTGGTGGAAATTTTCCACCAGTTCATTTTTTTGTACTTTCGTCAGTTCAATTATGTATCCTTTAGGGAATTTTTCAGGATTATTTTTTACAGATTTATTTATATCTCTGGTTTCAACGTCATAAATACCTGCAACATCAGCATCAATAATAACAGGTAGACCATTAATTTCGATAATTTTATCTTCAATTATTTGAGTAATTATTTTTTTACTTTTCAATTTTCCAATCCTCCAATCTGTTTTACTCTTGTGGCACTAAAACTTCATACCCGCCGCTTTTTAGGAACATTTCTCTTTTAGCTTCTTTCAAATCTTCTTCAACCATTTCCTTTACAAGCATTGGCAAATCATACTTAGGCGTCCAGCCAAGTTTTTTCTGTGCCTTAGTCGCATCACCCAACAACAAATCAACTTCTGTCGGTCTGAAATAACGAGGGTCAACCTCAACAATAGTTTTTCCGGTTGCTTTGTTAATCCCTTTTTCGCTTACGCCGTTACCTTTCCATTCGATATCGATTCCGAGTTCCTTAAACGTCATATTACAAAAATCTCTAATGGTCGTCGTAACGCCTGTTGCAAGGACGTAATCCTCTGGTTTATCCTGTTGTAAAACTCTCCACATGCCTTCAACATAATCCTTGGCATGTCCCCAGTCCCGTTTGGATTCTAAATTACCTAAATAAAGTTTTTCTTCAATTCCAAGTTTAATTCTAACCGCTGCACGTGTGATTTTTCTTGTAACAAAAGTTTCGCCACGTCGTGGACTTTCGTGGTTGAACAAAATCCCGTTGCAGGCAAAAATATCGTAACCCTCGCGGTAATTCACCGTAATCCAGTATCCGTAAATCTTTGCACACGCATAAGGCGAGCGAGGATAAAACGGAGTTGTTTCTTTTTGAGGAGTTTCTTGAACAAGCCCAAAAAGCTCTGATGTGGAGGCTTGGTAGAATTTTGTTTTCTTTTCAAGTTTCAAAATCCTAATCGCTTCTAAAATCCTCAAAGTTCCTAATCCGTCTGAATTAGCCGTATATTCAGGGCAATCAAAAGAAACCTTAACGTGTGATTGTGCGGCAAGATTATAAATTTCGTCGGGTTGAATTTCTTGGATAAGTCTTATTAAATTTGTGCTGTCCGTCAAATCACCGTAATGCAATTTGAATTTTGATTTTTTGTTATGAGTATCTTGATACAAATGGTCAATTCTGCTTGTATTGAAAGATGACGAACGTCTTTTCATCCCGTGGACTTCGTATCCTTTTTCAAGTAATAATTCCGCCAAATATGACCCGTCTTGTCCTGTAATTCCTGTTATTAATGCAACTTTCGCCATCTTTTCACCTTTCACTTTTAACATTTCACTTAATATATTTTACTATAAACAAAAAAAGTAAAGAGTAGTGCAAAATCTTTCGGAAGAACCAAATCTTTCAACATTTCAATTGTTCAACCAAAAGCGAGTGCATAAAGCGGGTAAGGTGCTAAAATAAAAAAGGAGCTGACCAAAACTAAGTTTTAGTCAGCTCCTTTTTAAGAATAAATTTTTAAGGCTTCTAGTGTTGAAGCAATGGTCCATATTTACCAAATTTTTTACCATTGATGCTTGCCTCATCGTATTGACCAAGGCGTGCTCCATTATATTTTCCGCCATTTATTTCTACTGTCTCTACTTGTATGTCCCCTTTTTCTTTCGGCCTAACATCTGCAACTGTTTTTTCACAGTTAGTTAATTTGATCTTGTCATACATTTTTGGTGAACCATAAATACTACCTCCGTACATGTTGTTAACGCTAGTTTCAACTAAAACACTGTTTATTTTTGAGGTTGCTCGAGTCTCATTCCTTGCAGGTTGGTTAGGATACATAAGAGTTGCTCCGCTCTTAAAATTGACTACATAATCATTTCCGCCATAAGCAGAACTAGGCACTTCTGCTTTGTTGGCAATCTCATTGCCATTGAATTGAACTCCTCCAAACGTAATAGGGGTGATTGCATCTGCCATAATTTTTCTCCTTTTCCTTGTGTGTAATACATATATTTTCTATTGAAATATCCTTATGTATTTATAAAAAAAAATTAAAATATAAAATTGCCTAATTTTAGAGTATATAGTATCAATAAAACCTAAAGACAGGATATAATACATCCTTACAGGTTTACAAAAATTAATATATAATGATAACAAAAATTCTGATTAAAAGTGCAACACCTTTCAAATACAATAGAATTGAAAGGAATAGGCACATGAAAAAGACATATGAGCAATTAAATGATAAAGATAGGCATCAGATGGAATTATTAATTAATCAAGGGATGTCGT
>CAISJE010000025.1 GCA_903885635.1 uncultured bacterium | reverse complement strand
TTGATAGAATAAGTAAAAAGAAGATACAAGAAGTAGAAAATTGGGTAAACAATAGACCGATGAAAGTATTAGAGTTCAAAACACCTGCACAGAAACGCATTGAGGCATTAGGTGTTGCACTTTAGGTCAGAATTCGGGATCCACCTCAAATTCAATATATGTAACTATTTAAGTATACCAAATTCAAGGCAAAAAGTACATGATTTTAACAATTATTCATGTTTTCGGAGGAATTATTCCGCACCCTCCTTATACAATGAGGGGAAGTGACATGCTAAACTTAGAAGAATTAAGAAAGCGCCAAGCTTTATTTGAGATAAAAAGAGAAGAATCTTTTGAGACTCTTAAAGAAATTGAAAAAATTAGACAAGAGTTTGTTTCAAAATTTTCCATACTGAAACTTAAAAATATGGATATTGATGAATATATTCAAGGGAAGGGGTCTAGAGAATCTTTCTGCTATATAATAGAACGAAAATTAGAAGATTTTGGTAAAATAAGCGGAACAACACCAGCAGACAAAAGATTTGGAATTTATTATGACAAGAAATCAAAAGACTACAAGTATGTAAAAAAATTCGGTCAGAATCCTCTAGAAGCTTTTGAAAATATTAGACATGAAATAGTCGAAATTTTATCGCCCGAAGTTAAAAATAATAAGGGATTGATTCTAAATAATAAGCTAAGTCCCATGTTTAAAGGTAAAATTCTTGCCACATATTATCCGAACGAATTTTTAAATATATTTTCTGAAGATCATATAGATTATTTCTTACAAAAAATAGAGAGAACACCGATTCAAAAAACAGATTTATTCTCTAAAAAAGAACTCTTGTTAAACTTTAAAAACAATGATGAAATAATGAAAGATTGGACAATAAACAACTTTTCAACATTTTTATATTTTTCGTATGGTTCCATAGGGGATAAAAAGAATTTACCTGAAAAACTTAAGCAATATATAACAACCTTGCCCCCAATAACCGATATTGAACCCGTTTTTATAGACCCTTCTTATTCTGAATTGCCAGAAGAAATTTATACTAGGGCGGAAAAGAAAACAACAAAAAGTAAAATTGATTTTGGTAAAAAAGGACAAAGAGACAGAGACCTTGGTTATCAAGGTGAGTTAATTGTAATGAAAGCTGAGACTATAAAATTACTTAAAGCAGAAAGACCTGATTTAGCAAAAAAAGTAAAACATGAATCAATAGATAGCGATTCTTTGGGATATGATATAACCTCATACAATCTGGACGGCAGCGAAAAGCATATTGAGGTGAAAAGCACCTCAAATCCAAGCTCGTTGGTCTCTTTCCATATTTCGGATACGCAATATAAAAAAATTAATGAGGACCCAAAACATTGCATATATTTAGTTTTAAAGGCTGATACTATTAATCCACAAATAATAGAAATTGATTCTTTATCAGAGATGCTTTTAAATAATACTGCCAAAATAAAGCCTGAATCATATTCGGTAAAAATATGTTTAAGTTAAAATTAGAGAGTCTTATTATCATTCCACCAATCAACCGCCTTATCAAAACACAATAAGAAAATGTATGCGATTATGCATCTTGCGATTAAAGCTACCATGGTTAGTTCCTCCTTTTCATAACTTTTCATATTTTTATTATGATTCGTAGGAGGACGGAAGTTAGCTATTTTACTCAATTTTTTTCAAAACGTAGTAAATCCGTAGTAATTTGTAAAAATAATCTCAAAAACAAAAAATCAGCCGTCTTATAAAGTGGCTGAAGTTTAGTTATATCTTATTAAAAGAAAAATACCCTGGATTGGATTCGAACCAATGACCTACCGCTTAGAAGGCGGTTGCTCTATCCAGCTGAGCTACCAAGGCTTATTTTATATTTAGTTGTCATGCCTTCCTCAGCAGGATAGAGCTATTTAACTTTTGTTGTACTTTTGCCTCCTGCAAAAGATACAACCAGCCAGCTGAGCTACCAAGGCTTATTTTTTTCTGAACTTACTAAATCTACTGTTTATTATTTAGTTTGTATTTCAATCCTACCATGTAAATTTTACCATGCAAGGCGGAATTTAAAAATTTTCATAAAAATTTTTAAATTCCGCCTTGTTTAATATATAATTGACTTATTATTATCGAAAAGAGGAAAAATGCTTACAGGAAATCAAATTAGAGAATTATTTCTCAATTATTTTAAAGAAAAACATAATCATACCCTAATCGAAAGTTCAAGTCTTGTGCCCGATAATCCGACAGTGCTTTTAACTACTGCAGGCATGCTCCAATTTGTACCCTATTTTTTAGGTATGGAAACGCCTAAATTTTCTCCCGCGCGTGCAACAACATGTCAAAAATGCGCAAGAGCGGGTGGCAAAGATTCCGATATAGAAAATGTCGGCAGAACCCCTCGCCATCACACTTTTTTTGAAATGTTGGGCAACTTCAGTTTTGGTGATTATTTTAAGCAAGAAATTATTCCATGGTCTTGGGATTTTGTAACAAATCATCTAAAATTAGATAAAGATAAACTTTGGATAACAATTTACAACGACGATGACGAAGCGTTTGAAATCTGGAAACAAACAGGCATAGCAACTGAGCGTATTTTACGAAAAGGTAAAAAAGATAACTTCTGGGGTCCCCCCGGTGCTGACGGGCCCTGCGGGCCCTGCTCCGAAATCCATTACGACTTAGGCGAACACCTAAAATGTTCTGATGATTGCTCAATCGACACATGCGAATGCGACCGCTGGGTCGAGATTTGGAACTTGGTTTTCATGCAGTTTTTCCAAGATGCAAAAGGCAACCAAACTTCATTGCAAAAGAAAAACGTAGATACAGGCATGGGGCTTGAAAGAATTACAATGGTCGTTCAGGGTAAAACCTCAACGTTTGAAACCGATTTGCTAAAACCGATTTTGGATGAAGTTTGCAAGATGACAGGCGTTCAATACAAACAGAGTCAAAAAACGGATATTTCACTCCGAATAATAACTGACCATGCCCGTTGCGTAACTTTTCTGATAAACGATGGCGTAATCCCCGGTAACGAAGGGCGAAACTACGTTCTCAGAATGATTTTGCGCAGAGCCCTTAGACACGGTAAAATGCTCGGACTTGAACTGCCGTTTTTGCACAACTTGGTTGATGTAGTGGTAAAAAATTATTCTGGAAATTATCCTGATTTAGATAAAAATAAAATCATAATTAAGGATATTATAAGAGATGAAGAAGAACGATTTAAACTAACTCTTGATAGAGGTTATAAACTGCTTGAAGACTTGATTTTCGACAAAAAAGATATAACAGGCGAGAACGCTTTTAAATTGTATGATACGTTTGGGTTCCCGCTTGAATTAACAGTAGAAATAGCTCAAGAAAGCGGTTTAAAAGTTGATGTTGATGGCTTTAACAAAGAAATGCAGGAGCAAAAAACCCGTGCAAAGGCGGCGGCGCAAAAAATAAGCTTAACTGACGATTTGGTTTATGTTGAGATTGAAAAGCAATTCGGCTCGACTGAATTCGTTGGATATGAAAAAGACGAAACAAGTGCAAAAATTATTGCAACAGTTGAGGGCGACGGGTTTGTAGATATAATCTTAGATAAAACCCCTTTCTACGCGGAATGTGGCGGACAGGTCGGAGACAGTGGGGGTTTGGAAAATGACACATTTAAAGCAGAAGTTATTACAACTTTCAAGGTTAATAAACTTTTTGTGCATCGTTGCAATTTAATTAATGGTGAAGTCATTCGAAATGATGCTTTAGATGCAAAAATTGACATGGCAAGGCGAGAAGAAATAAAAATTCACCACACAAACGCCCATTTGCTCCAATCTGCTTTGATAAAAGTTCTTGGCGATGGCGTAAAACAGGCAGGATCGCAGGTTGAAGAAAACAGAACACGTTTTGATTTTTCTTTTTCTCGCGCTATGACAACACAAGAAGTTAAAAAAGTCGAGCAAATTATCAACGATTGGATTGGCGAAAAGCTTGAAGTTACAACTAAAATAATGGATATTGAAGAAGCTCAAAAAACCGGTGCTACCGCCCTTTTTGGTGAAAAGTACGAGGACGAGGTTCGAGTTGTAAGCATTGCTGATATTTCAAAAGAATTTTGTGCGGGAACTCATGCCAAAAACATTGCTGATTTGCGTTTAATGAAAATAGTATCAGAAAGTGCAATTGCCGCAGGAACCCGAAGAATTGAGGCGGTTGTCGGAACTACTGCGTTAGAATATTTGAATAAAAAAGAGTCTGAAATTGATAAACTTTCGGCGAATTTCAAGGCACCTTATGAGGAAGTTGTGGGACGTGTTGAAAAGCTTCAGGAAGAAAACAAATCGCTTCAAAAAGAGTTGGCGAATGTGCAATATGTTTTGGCTAAGCAAAAATTTAATGCACTTGTTGAAAAAGCCGAGCAGATAGAAAACGGTAAATTATTTGTTTCAAAACTTGACGCTATGGACGCAAACACATTAAAAGACGGAGCCGAAATCCTGTCTCAAAGGCTTGGTAATTCTATTATTGTTTTAGTTTCACCAAAACTTGACGGGAACGGTGCTACGATTATTGCAAAAGTCAGCGACAATTTTGTTGAAAAAGGAATTCAGGCAGGAAAAATTGTTGCTGAAATCGCATCGAAATGCGGTGGTAAAGGCGGAGGCCGTCCACAATTTGCCCAAGGTGGGTTAAGTGATTTGATGATTATAGATGAAACTTTAGAAAATATTAAATGCAGTATAAAGAATACTTAAATTTATTTTGAAAGAACTTATGGAAAAATTACTTAAAAAAGCCGAAGAAACTCACGAGCTTACAAAAGAAGAAATTGTGAGTTTACTTGAATTTCCTCTCACCTCTCACCTCTCACTGCTCACTCAAAGTGCCGACCGTGTTCGCAAAAAATATGTCGGTGACGAAGTTCATCTGCGTGGGCTTATTGAGTTTTCCAACTACTGCAAACAAAACTGTCTTTACTGTGGGTTTAGACGTGACAACAAAAATACCACAAGATACAGACTGACAGAAGAACAGATTATCGGCTTTGCAAAAGACGCCGCCGAGCAAGGCTATAAAACGGTTGTACTTCAATCGGGCGAAGACTCTTACTATACAATCGACAAAATGAAACACATAATTTCAGAGATAAAAAAGTTCGATTTGGCAATAACTTTAAGCATTGGCGAAAAAACATTTGAGGAGTATGAGGCTTACAAAAATGCGGGAGCAAATAGATTTTTAATCCGAATTGAAACAACTGATAGAAATTTATACACAAAACTCGACCCTGATATGGATTGGCAAAATCGTTTAAAATGTCTGAATAATTTAAAAGAATTGGGCTACGAAGTCGGAACAGGCTGTCTTGTCGGGCTTCCTGAGCAGACCTTGGAGTCTTTGGCGGACGATATTCTGTTTTTTAAAGAAATTAATGCTGATATGATAGGTATAGGTCCGTTTATTCCTAACGAAAATACGCCGTTAAAAGACGCTCGGGGCGGGACTTTTGAACTTGCACTAAAGGTCATGGCGATTACCAGACTTTTGTTGCCAGATATAAATATTCCAGCGACAACGGCGATGGAAACGCTTAACCCTAATGGTAGATTGATTGCACTTCAAAGCGGTGCGAATGTTGTCATGCCTAATGTTACGCAGGGTGATTATCGGAAGTTTTATGAGATTTATCCCGGAAAAATCTGTGTAAATGACACCCCGACAAAATGCAGAGGGTGCATTACAGGCAAAATCAACAGCATAAACCGTAGCGTTTCAACCGATTATGGGTTTAGGAGAAAAATCTCGAAAAACTGTTTTTAACACTTTCCATTTTTGCCGTCAAATCTCCCTTGGTAATTTGTCCGTCACGATTATTACTGCGATCTAAACCGCTATTTTGCCTATAGGCTTTGCTTCCCGCGGAACACATTACTTCCTGCTTCGCTTTTGCAGGCATGAATACAAGTGCGTATAATTCACCTGACGTAAGCTTGTGGTCAGGTGCAAATTTTGCCTGTCCTTTTGCCCTTTGAAGATATTTTTCGACATAGCCAAGTTGTGTCTCGGCACTCATTTGAGCAATTGCCCCTGTTGATGTTCCCAAATCTCTCGCCGTGGAAGGCATAAATTGTATCAATCCTGTAGCCCCGCTGGCATTTCTAGCCTTTGGGTCACCACCCGATTCTGAGTAGATAACGGCTTTTAAGTCATCAGGATTACAATTTAATCTTTGAGATATAGCATCAATTCTCTTATCACATTCGGGAGAAAGCTTTGTTAAATTAGCTCTGTGAGGAGAAGGTGCACCGACTTGCATGCTTTCTCCAGGTCTAAGATTTTTCATTGCATTTGCAAAAGCTACCTGAATGGCCTGCATTTGCATCATCCACATCATAAAATTCATATTAAATGTCGTGCTAAACCCAATATCATAAGGGGACATAGAAGTAGAACACGGCATCGGGAAAATCGTGTTCGATGCCCCTGTTTCTACAGGATTAAACAGCCCACTTTGGATTTGTTTAGAAATATCCGCATTTCTCATTGATATACTAAAATCATTAGTCATAATTATAAAAATCCCCTTAATTTATCCCCATACATTAATAAAGTTTTTTTCGTTAAAAAAATTGCCTTAATTGTTACAAGACCTTTACATATAAAAATAATTTGAGTATAATTTTGTTATGGAGATTAAAAAGGTTAAACTTTTAGGATTTAATATTGATACTTTTGATTTTGAAAGTGCGATTAATTATGCAAAAGATTTGATTAAAACCAAAAAAGGCGGGCAAATTATTACGATTAATCCCGAAATGATTGAGGCAGGGCTGAAAAACTCTGATTTTGCACAAATTCTCAATAATGCAGATTTAGTTATTCCTGATGGTGTTGGAGTAAAAATAGGGCTGAAGATTAAAGGGATTAATGCAAAAAGGATTGCGGGGATTGAATTCAGCCATAAGCTAATCGAAGAATGTGCTCAAAATAATATTTCAATCGGTTTAATCGGCGCAAAACCGCATATAATCCAAAAAACTTCGGAAAATTTGAAAGCCGAATTCGAAAACTTAAATATTGTTTATCAACAAGATGGTTATTTTCAGGATACAGAAAAAGTTTTACTTGAATTGAAAGAAAAATCGCCCCAATTTGTGCTTGTTGCACTTGGTTCGCCAAAGCAAGAGGAATTTACAATCCGAGCAAGAAAACTTCTCCCTGAATCGCTAATGATAGGCGTTGGCGGAAGTTTTGATGTTTGGTCGGGTGAAGTGCAAAGAGCACCTGTAATTTACCAAAAACTTGGGCTGGAATGGCTCTACAGAACAATAAAAGAGCCACAACGATTTAAAAGAATTTTTCCCACTTTACCGAGGTTTATTTTGAGAGTAATATTGAGTGATGAGAGGTGAGAAGTAAGCGCTAAAACGCAGGGTGCGGATTTAACCGCACCGACAACAAGAATTTAAGCAAGTAAATAAAAGCGGAATTTAAACAATTTCGTGTTGAGGTTAAAAAAAACATGGACAAAGATGAAATAAAACAATTAGAAAACTTATGCAAACAAAACAGATGCGAGATAATCAAAATGATACACTCAGCACAATCGGGGCATCCGGGTGGTGGGCTTTCAGCGGCAGATATATTGACTGTTTTGTACGAAAAAAGTATGAAGAATTTTCCCGAATGGGACAAATCACCTTCCCATAACGAGCGTGACCGATTTGTCTTATCGAAAGGACATGCTTCTGCGACATTATATGCGGTTTTGGCTCAAAGAGGTTATTTTTCGAAAGACGAACTCTTGAGTTTTAGACGATTAGGTTCAAGACTGCAAGGTCATCCTAATACACATATTCCAGGTGTTGAAGTCCCTACGGGGTCTTTGGGGCAAGGATTGTCGATGGCTTGCGGGATTGCGATGGCTTTGAAGTTAGATAAAAATCCGGCAAATGTGTTTGTGCTTTTAGGTGATGGGGAACTGCAAGAGGGAAGTTGTTGGGAAGCACTGATGCATGCCCCTCACCGCAAATTAAACAATTTAACCGCAATAATTGATAGAAACCATCTTCAAATTGACGGAACGGTTGAGCGGATAAAGGATATTAACCCGCTTGATGCGAAGCTTAAAGCGTTTAACTGGAATGTAATTGAGATTGATGGGCATGATGTTGTGGCAATTTATGAAGCCTGCGAAAATGCTAAAAAATCAGATAAACCGACTGCGATTATAGCGAATACGGTCAAAGGCAAAGGCGTAAGCTTTATGGAAAACCAATGCGGCTGGCATGGCAAAGCTCCTAGCGACGCAGATTGCCAACTGGCGTTGGAAGAATTGGCTTAACAATAACGATTTGCTACCAAAAATTTGATTATTTACAAAACGTAATATTTGTTTTTACATTTTTGTAAATTTGAAAAATGCGCGGGTTTCTGATATGATATTTTCATTATTTGGGGAGAAGAAATGAACATAGACAGAACAAAAACAAAATCAATACGAGCAGCTTACGGCAAAGCGTTAGTTGAACTGGGTAAAATAAATGAAAACATAGTTGTACTGGACGCGGATTTGGCTTGTTCCACTCAAACGGCTATGTTTGGCAAGGAATTCCCCGAAAGATTTTTCAATATGGGAATAGCTGAGCAGGATATGATGACAACCGCAGCAGGGCTTGCAAGCCAAGGTAAAATCCCTTTTGCATCGACTTTTGCGATGTTTGCAACCGGCAGAACTTACGACCAGATAAGAAATTCGATTTGTTATCCGCAATTTAATGTAAAAATAGTTGCCACACACGGTGGAATCACAGTGGGAGAAGACGGTGCAAGTCATCAGGCGCTTGAAGATGTTGCACTTATGCGAAATCTGCCCAACATGACCGTAATCGTGCCTGCTGACTGTAAGGAATGTGAAGAAGCTATAAAATATGCCGCAAGCCATCAAGGACCTATGTATATCAGAATTGCAAGAACGAATGTTCCTGATATTTTTGACGAAAATTATAAATTCGACCTAAAGGCAAAAGTCTTACGACAAGGTAAAGATGTTACAATTGTAACCAACGGCGAAACACTTGCAGAAGTGATTGAATGCGCTAATATTCTTGAAAGCTCAGGGATTGAAGCTCAAATTCTTCATATACCTGTTGTAAAACCGCTAGATAATGATACAATATTAGAACAGGTTAAAAAAACAAATTTTGTTGTAACAGTCGAAAACCATTCGATAATAGGTGGGTTGGGAAGTGCACTTAGCGAAGTCTTAAGTGAAAATATGCCTACTTTTGTCTATCGAATAGGTATTAACGACGAATTTGGGCAAAGCGGTGAACAAAGGCAACTAATGGAGTTTTACGGGCTTACTGCCGAAAAACTAGCACAGAAAATTGAGAAGAAGTTAAGAGAAATAAAATGATTCAACTACGTTCAGTAACAAAAAAATATAAAAATACGTATGCGCTAAAAAATGTCAATTTGGACATTTTATCAGGAGAATTCGTATTTATAGTAGGAGCCTCAGGCGCAGGGAAATCAACGCTTATGAAGCTTTTATATAAAGAAGAAACTCCGTCTTCGGGAACGGTCATGATTGGCGGAATAAATATTGCCAATCTGCCAAGCCACAAAGTTCCAAACCTTAGATGTTGTATGGGGATTGTTTTTCAGGATTACAAATTACTCCAAAATCAGTCTGTGTATGATAACGTTGCATATGTGATAAGAACTTTAGGCATAAGTACAAAAGAAATTAACGCTAGAGTGTTAGGAGCGCTTAAGGTCGTAGGACTTTCGGACAAAATCAAGGCAAAACCATCTGAACTTTCAGGTGGGGAACAGCAAAGAGTGAGTATAGCAAGAGCAATTGTTAACGGCCCCCCGCTTTTGATTGCGGACGAACCGACAGGGAATTTAGATCCTAAAAACTCAATGGAAGTCATGCAGATTTTAGACCAAATTAATCAAAGAGGAATTACCGTAATCGTTTCAACTCACGACTCAGCGATGGTCGATTATTTCAGAAAACGAGTCATTACTCTTGAAAACGGAGAAGTTGTAAGAGATATTCAAGCAGGTACTTATGAGCAACAGTAAACAAAGTATAAAGAAAAAAGTTAAAAAACATATTCCCAAAGATTGGCTGACAGAGCTTAGAATTGTGTATCGGATTATGATGGAAACTTTTAATGACATAAAAAGAACAGGAATAGTGAACCTTGTAATAGTTACAACGATAGCGGCAATATTAACAATTTTTGGCGCATTGTTCAGAACTACCCTTTCCGTCTCGGCGTTTGCCCATGAACTTGGAAATGTTCTTGAAATTTCCGTTTATCTAAAGCCGAATGCTGATTCTGTTGCGGTGAGCCGAAGGATGAAAAAAATTGAGCATGTGCAAAAAGTAAAAGTAATACCAAGAGAGAAGTCTTGGAACGAGTTAAAACGAGAAATAGACATTCCTGATATAGATAATCCGCTTCCTGACACGCTTCATGTCAAGGTTGATAAACCTGAAAACATTAATTATGTTTTTGGCAAAATTAAGACCCTTTCAGTTGTTTCTGATATGAGTTATGCTCAAGAACTTGCAAAGAAAATCCAATTTTTAAATCAAATTGTAAACACAACAACAATATTTGTCGTAATAATTGTTGCAATTTTGACAATTACGATAATAAATAATACAATTCAACTTGTAATACAATCGAGGAAAGATGAAATTGAGATTATGAGGCTTATGGGCGTAAGTAATTGGTATATTAAAATTCCTTTGATAATGCAAGGAGCCTTGTATGGGTTTTTAGGTGCGGAGTTTGCGCTAATACCTTTAAATATTGTTCAAAATATGCTTAATAATGTCCATAAATTTTTTCTTATTCCAACTCCTTTATTCGCTGGAAATCTTGTAGTTATTACGATGTTTTTCTTGGGGATATTATTTGGTGCAGGCGGTAGCTTTTTGTCGATTAAGAAACATCTACAGGTATGAATTATGTACAATTTAAATGAATTAGTTAATAGTTTAAAAGAATTTCCGGCTATGCCGAATGTGATTATGCGGGCCTTGAACATAATGAAAGACCCTAATTCAAGCACGAAAGAACTTGCGAATGTTATCAGTTATGACCAATCATTGAGTACAAAAGTTTTGACATTGGTTAATTCTGCTTATTACGGACTTCCGCAGCAAATAACATCAATAACCCGAGCGATTGCTCTTATCGGAATGTCTAAGGCTAAAAATTTAATCCTAACTGTTGCGATGCGACCAATGTTAGTTAATCAGGGGGATAAAGAACTTTGGGAACATTCCATGGTGACTGCCGTCGGTTGTGAATATGTTGCAAAAAATTATAAAATTATGGACCCTGATGAAGCTTTTGTAATAGGATTTTTGCACGATTTGGGGAAAGTTGTTTTGAATTTAAAAGATTCCGAACTTTATGAAAAAGTGAAAGAGATCGCTGAAAGAAGTGGGAATATTCTTGAAGCGGAACTTATTTATTTTGGGGTAGATCATTGTCAAATCGGGAGTCTTTTATCTAAAAGATGGCAATTACCTCTTTTAATAAATAACATAATAAAATATCACCACGCTCCAAATTTATCGTCAATGCCTACAGCCTGTTCTCTTGTTTATTTTGTGGATACGCTTATTAAAGATACTTTTGAAATGGCTAATATGAATCAGGATATACTCAATAATTTGAATATTCAAATTACTCAACCTCAAATTTTGAAGGAAAATATCATTGCCAAAGCGCAATTGCTATTGGATGAACTATCAACATAAATAGAAAGGATTTTATGCCTGCAGAAAGTAACATAATTTTAATATCTAATGACGACAAAGTTATAAATATTTTAAAACCGAAGTTGGTTTTATTAAGAGAAATAGATGATATTCTAACGACTACGTATGCAGAAGCAATGAAAAATGTTAAAAACATTGCTCCTGAAACAATTTTGATTTATTGTTCAAATGAAAAAAAAGAATGTTTAAATATTATAAACTCTATAAAAACAGATGAAAAAACAAAGAAAACTTCTATTTTACTAATAATAGATAAGTATGACCAAGATTTTATATTAAATGCCTATGATGAAAATATAACTGATTATTTGACTTTAAATGCTGATGATGCGGAAATTTTAATACGGACAATTTGGTGTTTAAAGAAAAATGCCAATATGGCAACGATTGACAAACAACACCGACTGCTTGAAGAATTAGGCGTTATTGATAAAGTTTCAGGTTTTTATGCGAATGAATATTGTGACAAGTTTTTTAAAACTGAATTTACAAGATTAAAAGAAATTAATTCCAACGCTATCTTAATGTTAATTGCTGCAAGTGAGGAAAGTAAAACCAAATTAGATGCGTTTCAACTTGCAAAAGCAATAAAAGGTTCAATAAGAAACTCTGATGTCGTAGTCCATGGCAGTGCTAATAGATTTTATATCTTACTTGAGGGAACACAGTTAAAGGGTGCTTTTTGCGTTTGGGAGAAAATAAAGCGAGCAGTCGGAGAGCAATATACAATCAATGCAGGAATAAGTGCTATTGATGAAAAGACCTTTGAAGAAATTAAAGATGAACTTTTGGGTGCGTTGCTTGAGGCAACCTCCACCAATCAGGATTTGGTTATTGTAAATAAAGAGGAGAAAAAATCGTCCGGCGATTGGCTTGAAAAAATCAACTCTACCCAAAAGAATTTTAAATTGTTTAAACAAGCTTTTAATAAAAAACTTGAAAAAGTAATAACTCCTGTATTTTTTCAAATGCAAAAATTATATGAAGAGAAATTATTCCAAACGCAAGTAGAACAATACTCTAATTCGGCATTAAGCTCTTTTGTACTAAGAAAAGGAAATCAAGTCAGCGAGTTAAAAATAACTTATCCGGGATTTTCAAAAATAAATATCGACATAATTCATCAGGGGCTTGATAGTCCGGAAAATAAACGTATCGGTCTGGATTTGACAGAGCTCGATGAATCAAGATTAACAAAAATTCTTGAGGATTTTATACAAGAATTTAAATTGGGTGAAATATGATAAATATGCTGGACAGAAAAGATAGTATTTTACTTGTAATAGATGTACAGGAAAAGCTTGTAAAAGCTTTGGATAAAGATGTCGTTGTGAATAGGACATTAACCCTTGTCAAAGCTGCAAAAATTCTTGAAATTCCGACAATTGCCACTCAACAATATTCAAAAGGATTGGGACAAATTGTTGAACCTGTGAAGCAAAGCTTTGCCCCAAATACTCAGATAATTGAAAAATCAGCTTTTTCTGCCGTAAAAGAAACTGAATTTATGGAAATTCTAAAATCGTTCAATAGAAATCAGATAGTAATATGCGGCATAGAAACCCATGTTTGCGTACATCAAACCGCTGCGGATTTAATCAATGCCGGTTTTGACGTTTATGTCGCAAAAGATGCTTGTGCCAGCAGAAATAAATATGAATTTAAGCAGGGAATTGACAGAATGCAAGCAAACGGAATAAAAATTTCTTGCGTTGAAATCATTTTGTTTGAATGGCTAAAAAGTGCCAAAAACCTTTATTTTAAAGAAGTTCAAGCGTTGATAAAGTAAAAAGGAAAAAGAGAACCCTTTAACCAAGTAACTTTTCACATGTCTGTCCATCTTATAACTCGAATTACCCTTTAACGGCGCCTTCATTTTCGCCTGAAATAAAATATTTTTGCATAGCAAGAAAGAAAATTACAATTGGAATGGTTGCTAAAATGGAACCTGCGGCTATAAAACGCCAATTTGAACTAAACATCCCTTGCAAATTATTTACCCCCACAGGGAGCGTGTACATGGCTTCCTTTGTGAGCACAATACTCGGCCAGAGAAATTCACCCCAAGAACCAATAAACGTGAATATTGCCAAAACAGCCAAAGACGGTTTTACCATAGGCAAAAGCACTCTGAAAAAGACTTGAAAAACATTACAACCATCAACAATTGCCGCCTCTTCCATTTCTTTCGGGATTGCCAAAAAAGCTTGACGCATAAGAAAAATTCCAAACGCACTGACCGCAAAAGGCATTATCAGTCCCAAATATCCCATTAAATTATTAACGCTATCAACCATATTCAACTTTAACGTAATCAAATAGACAGGAAGCATAATTGCCTGAAACGGTACCATAATTGTTGCAAGCACCGCAAAAAAAGCGAATTTTTTCCCTGCAAATTGCATCCTTGCCAAAGGATACGCAGCAAGTGCGGATAAAAGCAAATTTAAAAACACGGTGGCTCCTGCCACAATCATGCTGTTTATAAAATAAGCAACGAAATTTACCCTTTTCCACACCCCGATATAATTTTGCCATGTGAAATCAGATGGGATTATTTGAGGAGGATACGCAAAAATATTTTCGGCGTTTCCTTTTAAAGAAGTAGAAATTAACCATATAAAAGGAAATATAGACAAAAGCGATACGAATATCAATATAGCGTGTATGCCTATTTTTTCAAAAAATCTTTTCATTTTGCCATCTTTCTCCGTTGAGTTTCTAACGAAACGTGAGGTCTGTATTGTAATAATACACGTATTTAACTATTTTGTCTATTTTATTTTTTAAATATCTTTACAACTTTAGCAATGTAATTCATTTTTTAGTTTCCCCCAAAATCATCCCCTTGAAATAGAATAAAAATGAGTTATAATATAATTATGGGGACGAGCAGACTGAACTGAGCGGAGCCGTTATAAGAACATTGAAAAAAGAATATGGGGACGCTCTGGATTTGACAGAATGTTCGGTGAAAGTAAGTTGCGAGTCTCGGCGCTGTTCCGAGTTATCAACGAGCAAAACAAGTTAAATGCTACAGCAAATAACACAATTGATGCTAGAACTGCTTTCGCTAGAAATAGCGAATTAGCAATTGCTGTTTAATTAATTAAACAGTCATCCTCTCTATTAGTTTAACTTGCTAATTAATAGGGACAACAACGCAAGTTGCATTACGTGGATGAGAATCAAACGTATCAAGACTTTTCTCAGAGTGCGTATCACTTAAAACTGCTTTGATAGTTCTAACAGGACTGATTTTACCTGGGGATTATCGAGAGTCAATGAAATCTACACTCGTAGAGGTTTGCTTTAATCCATTTTGGACGTGGGTTCGACTCCCACCGTCTCCACCATTTTTTCTTTAATATAGAGACTAGTCCGTTTTTTCTCATGAGGAATGCCACAATTGGCGGGCTTTACGGCTAGATAGAATTAAAAGAGAATTTATGTAATATAAATTCTCTAATTTTTTATGCCAAATTATGCCAAAAGTCTCTGTTCGCAATTTGGGTAGTTCACTTTTATAACCACGCAAATTGAAATTTATTTAACTTGAATAAGGCCATAACACTTATGGCCTTCCCATGCAAATAAAGATAACCTTTTTTCAGACTTAGCATAACTTAACGGTAATATTATTGGATATAGAGTAATTGTTTCAAGTCCAAAGGGTAAATAATATTGATAATATTCTCCGCATATCGTCTTCTGATCTTTGTTTTGGTTAAAAAACATTAAATAGGCTCTTCGACTCCAGTCGAGCTATTTTTTTTATTAACTAAATTTAAATTTAATCCTTTAAGATATCTAGTTAGTGCATTAATTAAATCTATATAAATGATAAATATAAATATATGAGAAATAAAATTACTTTAGTATATTTAATTTGTAACCTTATTCTATTGCTAAGCCAGATTGAATCATTCGGTGCTAAGGTCTATTAAAAACTTAAGAGGAGAGAAGGGATAAATTTATTTGGTAGCTAATTTTATCTATAACGTAATGGATAAAACAAATTTCACAGCCAATGACGTCCAATTACCACAACTATCAATTATACCTTATATTGAGTACGGAATCGGCTATCAAAGGGTCTGGGAAGACAAATCCACTTGGTTTTTTCAAGCACTGCTTAGAGGTGGAGAATGAATCGGAGTTGCTTTGCAATTTGGACCCCGTTGGGCTATTTAAAGAAAGGTAAATAATGAAACTTTATTATAGTAAAGTACCATTTTTAATATTTTTATTTTTTTGTATTGTTCAAAACCCTGTTTTAGCTGATACTTGGGCAGGCTTAAAGAGCACAATCAATACTGGTACTTCGCCAATTAACGTTACCTTAGGAGGGAATATCGATGCAATAATAACTCCTCCTTCAACAATTATTTATAATACCGATATTTCAACTAACCCTGCTACTACCACTATCGATTTAACAACCCATTATATTTCAGGAAGTAATAATACCGCAATATTTAATAACGCAGGAACGTTTTCCATCTCTAACGGAATAATTAAAAATGCTAAAGCCACATCCACAGCCGGTGGGGTTGTTTATAACACAGGGACATTAGATATAACAGATGTTGATTTTTTAAATAACCAATCTGTAAGCAGATCTAGTGGAGCGATTTGTAACCTTAAAAACTTAACTGTAACGGGAAGTACATTCACGGACAACTCAGCAGCCACATTCGGTGGAGCTATTTTTAACTTTACCGGTGGGACAGCAAATATTGCAGACTCTATATTCACGCGAAACAGTGCGGGGACCGGACTTGGCGGCGCTATTGATAATGCTGAAACTTTAACAATCACTGGCGGAACTTTTACAAGTAACACGGCAGGCAATGGTGGAGCTATTTTTAACTCTGTTGGTACAGCAGCAAGTATTACAGACTCCAAATTCACAGGGAACAATGTTACAGGGACCGGCGGCGGCGGTGCAATTTGTAATGATGGGACATTAAGCTCACTTAGAGATAGTTTTACAAGTAACACAGCATACAATGGCGGTGCTATTTATAATAGCTCTGTCGGAACTTTAACAATCACAGACGGAGCTTTTACAAGCAACTCGGCATACAATGGCGGCGCTATTTATAATGCCAGACAAGCTACTTTATCAAATGTAACGTTTACAAATAACTCTGCAACAAGCGGCGAAGGAGGGGCTATTCGCAATAGTGTCGGAACTTTAACAATCACAGGCGGAAATTATGACAGTAACTCAGCTAAAAATGGTGGCGCTATTTATAATACGAATACTGGAACAATTACTTTAACGGGCGGTCCTTTATCAAATGTAATGTTTACAAATAACTCCGCAACAGAATGGGGCGGAGCCATTAATAACTATGGAACAGCTACTTTAACGGACAGCACTTTCTCAAAAAACTCTGCACAATACGCCGGAGCTATTTACAACGATGCTCAAATTTTATCGATTATTCGGGGAAGTTTCTCGGAAAACTCTGCAACAGACTGGTACGGAACCATTTATAACGGTGGAACGCTTAATTTGACAGACAGTACGTTCTCAAAAAACTCTGCACAATACATCAGTGCTATTTCTAATGGTTCTGGCGGAATTTTAACAATTAACGGCGGAAGCTTCTCGGAAAATACTTCAACAGACTGGTACGGAGCCATTTATAATGATGGGACAGCTAATTTGACGGATACCACTTTCTTAAAAAACACTGCACTAGGCGCCGGAGCGATTTACAATGGTGGAACCGCAACTATAACTGATTCTACGTTTACGGGTAATTCTGCTACGACTTCAGGCGGGGCTATTTATAATTATGGAACGTTGAATATTAAAGCAACTGCAGGTAATGCTACAACATTCAATACGACTTCCGATACAATCTATCTAGATAGCGGAACTGTTAATCTTGATGCAGTCGGAACAGGAAAGATAACATTTAGTGGAGCAATTGATTCTTTTTCAAATTCAAACGCAATAAATGTTAATTCTTCCCCAACTTCAACAGGTACTATCGATTTTAATAATAATGTTACCAACTCTGCAATCAATATTGTTGGAGGAACAGCAAATTTTGGAGAAAACATTTCTTTAGCCAATGATAAGCTTACAATTTCTGGCGGAACTTCCAATTTTATAAATCAAAATTTAAACACTTCTAATAATATTACACTTACAGGCGGAACAATGAATTTGAATGCAGGCAACGGCGGTTCAAGCTACATTCTGGATAAAATTGTCGGCTCAGCGTCAGGTACAATCAATATTAACAAAACAGTCGGCACTAATCCGACTGATGGAACGGTTAACGTTAATAACAGTATTACCGGCGGAACAGCTATTAATTTGTATAGCGGCACAATGGCATTAAGTAATGAAAGCTATATCAATGGTAATAACTTTGGGGTTTACGGCGGAACACTAAATACTCAAAATGGTTCGATAGGTACAATGGCACTCAATAATTTTGCAGTCGGAGGTGCAGGAGGTAATTGGTTAATGAATGTTGATTTGGCAAACAAAATTGGGGATAAAATCACATCGACAAACCCTGCAACAGGAGCAGGGTCTTTAAATATTAGCGGAATTAATTTATTGAGTGATGCGAATTTTCTAAATACAGCGATTACTGTTGCAGATACCAATACAAAGGGTAATGTATCAAACAGCGTTAGCTCAGTAAACGGTGCTTTATTCAAATACGGTGTTTCTTATGATGGTTCCGGTTCCAATGGGGTATTAAACTTTGTAAAAACGGGCGTTTCTCCTAATGCGATAACAAGTGATGTTTCTCAAACCTCAACATTCTTATTACAAACAGCAATTGATAGGCAATTTTTCGGCAATGTTGATGCCTTTATGTCATTTCCTTTAGCTACAAGGGAATCAACCATCTGCTGTGCTTTAGCTCACGACCCTAATAGCGGATATACAGGTGGAGCTTGCCCACTATCGGGGAATGGAACTTTTTCACCCATTTATTCTTGTGATTTGAATAAAGGGCTCTGGGTAAAGGATTTTGTCAGTTTTGAAAATATACCGCTACAAAATGGTCCGAATGTTTCCACGATTGAATATGGAACACTAATAGGTGCGGATGCTCCATTAAGACATTTAGGACATGGTATTGCAGGAAATACCAGTGCTTATGTAGGCTACTTGGGTTCAAACCAAAATTACGACAATGTCGGGGTCTCTCAAAATGGAGCTTTAGTCGGTTTAGCTGAAAATATGGTTTATAAAAACACGTTTTTAACTTTAATGGCGAGTGTAGGTTCAAGCTTGGGGAATGCTGTTACGCCTTGGGGCACAGACCATTTTTCATCATTATTTGCGGGTTGTGCCGCAAAAGGTGGATATAACTTTGAATTTAAGGATGGCGAGTATATTCTTCAACCAAATTTGATGTTAGCGTATACTTTTACCAATACACCTGAGTACACAACCGCATCAGGGCTTAATATGTCTTCAAAGCCTTTAAATGCTATGCAAATAGCCCCTGGGGTAAGGTTTATTAAAAACTTAAGAGAAGAGAAGGGACAAATTTATTTAGTAGCTAATTTTATCTATAACGTAATGGATAAAACAAATTTCACAGCCAATGACGTGCAATTGCCACAACTATCAATTGCACCTTATATTGAGTACGGAATTGGCTACCAAAGGGTCTGGAAAGACAGACTCACTGGTTTTTTTCAAACGCTACTTAGAGGTGGAGGAAGAAACGGAGTTGCATTCCAGTTTGGTTTAAGATGGGCTATTTAATAATCTCGCGATGTTAGTTTTTTTTATTACTACGCATTATCTTGTTATGATTGAACTTCAGGGTTTAATATTCAATTATATTAACATTTCACTAACTTATCCGTTGATCTGTTATGCCCGTCTACTTTTCACTTTTTATGCTATAATAGCTTTATGAAATATAGAGAAAATGTACGGAACTTTTGTATAATAGCACATATCGACCACGGGAAATCAACACTGGCAGACCGATTATTGGAATTTACAGGCACAATCGCCAAGCGCGACATGCAAAATCAACTGCTTGACACCATGGATATAGAGCGTGAACGCGGAATTACAATCAAGCTGAACGCGGCGAGAATGAATTACAAAGCCAAAAACGGGAAAGAATTTGTACTTAACCTGATTGACACTCCGGGGCATGTGGATTTTTCTTACGAAGTTTCACGCTCACTTGCGGCGTGCGAAGGCGCTTTGCTCATAGTTGACGCTACTCAAGGTGTAGAGGCGCAAACTCTAGCCAATGTTTACTTAGCTATTGAACAGAATTTGGAAATAATTCCTATAATTAATAAAATTGACCTCCCGTCTGCCGATGTTGAGCGCGTAAGAAAAGAAATCGAAGAAATACTGGGAATAGATGCAAGCTTAGCAATCCCCGTAAGCGCGAAAGCAGGAATCGGCATTGAAGAAGTTCTTGAAGCAGTTGTTGAATTTGTTCCCCCACCTGTTGATACTACCGATAAACCCTTAAGGGCTTTGGTTTTTGATAGTGCTTACGACCAATACTTAGGAACTTTATGTTTTTTTAAAATTATCGACGGGAAAATTAAACTGGGTGATAATATCAAATTTATGGCATCAGGGAAAAGTTATGAAGTAGTAGAATTGGGCTATTCAACCCCGACAAGAGTTCAGGTTGAAGAACTTGTTTGCGGAGATGTCGGATATTTCGCTGGCTCTATAAAGGAATTGACAAGATTTGTCGGTGATACTATTACACATGTTGATAGGCCTGCAAAAGAAGCTTTAGAAGGCTACAAAGAGGCTTTGCCGATGGTTTTTTCAGGACTTTATCCCGTTGATAACGAAGATTATCAGGATTTAAAAGAGGCGTTGGAAAAACTTAAACTTAACGACAGCAGTATTACTTTTGAACCTGAAACCTCAAGCGCGCTTGGTTTTGGGTTTAGATGCGGATTTTTAGGAATGTTGCACATGGAAATAGCTCAGGAAAGACTCGAAAGAGAATATAATCTTTCGCTTGTCATGACTGCGCCTTCGGTTATTTATCGTGTTCACAAAACAAATGGCGAAGTAATTGAGATTGATAATCCGGCCAATCTCCCCGAACCTCAATACCTTGATTATATTGAAGAACCTTATGTAAAGGTACAAATTATTACGCCGAATGAGTATGTCGGGACTTTAATGGATTTATCACAATCGAAACGCGGAATTTTTATTAATATGACTTATTTAGACAAAATTCGTGCAGATTTAGAATATCATATCCCGTTAAGTGAAGTCATCACCGATTTTTACGACCAGTTGAAATCCAGGACAAAAGGCTATGCGAGTATGGATTATGAGCTTAAAGATTATAAGCGCTCGGATTTGGTTAAATTGGACGTTTTGCTTGCAAACGAAATAGTAGACGCACTTTCGGTGATTTGTCACAGGGATAACTCTTTTTATATCGGACAAAAATTGACCTCGAGATTGAAAGATATTATTCCCAGACAAATGTTTGAGGTGCCTATTCAGGCCGCCGTAGGCGGCAGAATTCTTGCCAGAACAAATATTAAAGCCATGCGCAAAAATGTCTTGGATAAATGTTACGGCGGAGATATTTCAAGAAAAAGAAAATTGCTTGAAAAGCAGAAAAAAGGTAAAAAACGGATGAAATCTATCGGACGCGTTGAAGTGCCTCAAGAAGCTTTCATGGCTGTTTTGAGCCTCGAAGCTGAATGAAGCTGCAGGCTGTATTAAAACAGGAAAGAAAACCGCCTTCTTCTTGCAATTTCTAAATCTATTTCTGACACTTTAGCAAAGTCCCCATCTTGGGAATATAAGTCTTTTAAAATCGTTAAATAACTACTTATGTTCTGTCTTTGATAATTTGTTTTGGGTAATTTTTTAATAATTTGAATAGCTTCTTTATAGCATTTTATGGCATCTTTTATCGCTTCATCATTTAGGCTATATACATTGCCTAATGACATAAGCATATTTGCAATCAAATTAGGTTGTTGATTTTCTGATTTTTTTAAAATGTCTATTGACTTTATATAAATATCTATAGCTTTGTCGGTATTATTCTTTTTAATTTCATTTTCGCATATTCTATCGGTAATTTTTACAAAAACATCATAATCCATGTCCCGAATATCCGGTAATGAATTATAAGCTTTTTCATAATAGTTCACAGCCTCATCATATTTTTCTTGTTGATAACATAAATCTCCCTGTAGAGTAATCATCTCAAATATTATCGCGTTATTAAATCCAATTGTTTTATAAATAGTCAACAAGTTATGAAATTCGTTTCTGGCAAGTGAGGGATTATTATTTATGAGATAATATTTGATTAAATATTTTTTTATAAAATAAGCTGTTTCTTCAGAAACAAGTCCGTATTGTTTTTGGATTGCAATTATGGCATTGAGCATGCTTTCTATGGATTTTTGTTTATTGTTCTCTTGAAGGTAACATATTGAAATGTTATAAGAAATATCCAAATAGATTTTTTTATTGGTTTGCGAAAAATGATTAATTTTATAATATTCATATGCAATATTATAAAAGGCTATTGCAGAGGAATAGTTTTTATTTATTTGATTAGAGCTTGCTTTAGCAAGAATAAATCTTTCAAAAAAAACTGAATTAAAAAACAAATACAAACAAGTTGTAATCATTATTATTAGAACTAACCTATTTGAGGATTTTCTTGTCGAATATAAAAATAATCTTATTTTAAGATATAATTTTCTCAATAACATTAATAACCTTAATTCTCTCTACTATTTAAAAATTATAGTGGATTTTTACAATATTGTCAATGCATTGTCTTTACTGCATTTTTCTACTTGGCTTCTTTTAAAACCACCAGAGTTTCTTTGATATCTGCAAGCAGATAATCTAATTGAACATCAATACTATTTTTTGAAAAAGTATTTCCGCTTTGAAGAGCAGTTACATAAGGACTGTAAATTTCACGTTCAAGTCTGAGTTGCGATATAGTCTGTACATGAACGCTTAGCTGCATTACTTTTTTAAAAGAACTATAGCTTTCTTCTGATTTATTTTGATATTTATCTCTAAAATATTCAACATTTGCTTTAAGAAAATAAGATTGGGCATTAAATTTTTGGACATTCTCTTTTTCCTCAATAATTGTTTGTAATTTTTCAATGATTGTAATAATTTCATTTAAATCATTAATATAATGAGAAGTTTTATCTTTTTTCATTATAATATTAACAAACGCCGGATTGTTTGTTGGAGCAGGTTTTATTTCATCCTGATGGTTAAATCCGTCTTGATATTCAAAAGTCGGCTCCGCCTCTTTTGTTTCTGACGGTTGAAATCTTTGAGTAATATTCGGTAATGTTCCTAAATAGCCACTTGTTTCGGGAATATTAACGGATTCTTTCTTTTTGGCAAACACAATTTGTGTGCCAAATAAAAATAAAAACAAAAATAGTATTAAAATCTTTTTCATATCTTATATTTTAATACATTTAATTCAAAAGTAAAGATTTAGGTCCTACTTGTCTAATTTCCGGTAATTAGTTATTTCCACCGCCCCGAATTCTGACTTAAAGTGCAACACCGAATGCCTCAATGCGTTTCTGGTTAGGTGTTTTGAACTATAGTACTTGCATAGATCTGTTATTTACAGGAATCATGCAAAGCTTGAAAAGAATTGTTAATAAGGCACTTTAGGCAAGTGGTATCTTCTAAATAGGCATGGATATTGACTTTATTTTTTACAAAAAATTACAATTCGGCGTCGTATTTTGTCCTCCCCTTGAGGG
>CAISJE010000024.1 GCA_903885635.1 uncultured bacterium | reverse complement strand
TTTAAACGCCATATCTATATTCATCTCATCCTCCATAAAATTAAACAATACATCTGTATTCTTTAATTTTAAAAGAAATAAGCTTGATTATCATACTTTAGATAGGTTATTTTTATTCTATTTCGCAATATGTCTATTATCTTTCGCAGCTTTAATTGCTAAATCAGATTTTTCCAAAGTTAATTTTATAAGTTCTTCTTTATGCAGCATCGTAGAAAATTCCTTTATTCACCACTTCGTTATAATAAATAGGGTTTCTGCTCAATTCTGCTTTCGTCATTGGATGTAAATCTAAAAAAACATCATATTGAGCTTCAATTGGTCCGACAATTCCCCAAATGATACTCATTTTTTCTCTATTAGGCTCACTGCCAAACAAAGCGACAATATCAATATCACTCTCGGGATGACTAGTATTTTTAGCAAATGACCCATACAAATAAGCACCTTTGAAATCGGCAAAATTTTCCTTCAAAGCTTTATTTAAAATATTGATAATATTTTTTATCTTTGTTTTCATAGAGTTATTATACATTATTTTTAATAAAAAATCTACTATTACCGTGCTTTATATTTTCCTTGCACCACTTTACATCCCTCGTCCGCTTTGTCGATTTTTCCGTCAAAGTCGTTGTCCACGCCGTCAGAACATGAGCCGATTGAATCTAATGATTCCGAACGCGCGTTGTATTTTAGCCACTTGTCAGGAATTTTTGTCCATAAATACTGAAAAAATGTTTTATAAAACATCGCGATATCATTGTTTTTTATGATAATTAAATTTTCGTCATTCGCTCCTTCGCCGCTTTTAGAAAAATTCATTGAACCTATTACGGTGTACAAATCGTCGATTATTATCGATTTTGAGTGTAATTTCCCTGCAAAATTCTCTGTTTTAACCTGAATTCCGTTTTGTCTTAATAGATTAAGCTTAGAATGATTCCCCTGCGTATTTGTGGCATCAAGGATTAATCTCACCGAAACCCCTCGTTTTGAGGCGTTAATTAGACTTTGCGTCAATTCTTTGTGAGTTATTAAAAATGTCGGGATATAAATATATTTTTGAGCGCCATCAATTAGTGGAATTATTTGCGTTGTTATAGCTTTATCCTGCGGTGAAAAATAGACTTGAAAATTTTCATCCACAAAATCGTGGTGGATTTTTGATTTCTGCTTATGAAATTTATCGTTGAACATTTGCTCAAATTCTTGGGAGTAAATATTCGCAATATTTTTGGATTTAATCAAAGCCACAGCGTTGGAATTGAACCCGGACATATCCGTATTACTGATATTGGCGGAGCCTGTCAGGACTGTTTCGTTGTCAAATATAAAAAATTTGTTATGCATAAGCGTTTGCTCTTTGTCGTGCCGATTGTCCGTAAAAATTTTTGACAGATACAAAGTGTCGGGATAAATATTCGTATTGTTTTTATCCAAATCATAAATCCATCGAATTTTGACCCCTTTTTTCTGAGCATTTTCGAGTGCTTTTTGGATTGCCGGAACTTTTGTGTAACCGTAAATTGCAAAATCAATTGAGTTTTGAGCCTCGTTAATTTCTTGTATCAACGCTTTGCAAATCGTTGTTTCACAAACATTTGACGGTTTTAGAATTTTGGTAAAATCAGTCAAAAATATTTTTATCGAATTTGTTTGATATATCAAGGCTGGACTTTTTATGTTAGAAATGTTGTCTTGGTTATAATTAAATTTTTGATTGTGTTTTTTGAAGTTTTTATATTTTTCGTGCTTTAAGAGACAAAATCTACAAGGTTTCGCATCTTTTGGAAGTTGCGATGAGGGCAAAATTTGCGCATTATGGGCAATAAGCCCATATTTACAGTTCAATTTATGATACTTATGGCTTTTATTGTTCAAAATCTTCAATTTAAGCTTTTGGATCTTTTTAATATTCGCTTGGAGTTGAGGTGTAATCTTTCCGTTTTTTTTAACTGCAAATCCTGAGATTAACAATAAGGTTTCATAATTTTTGTTGTCGATAATTATTTGTGAGTTTTTATTTTCTAATTTAATCTTCTTCTCCGCCAAAGTTTCTTTTGCGAAATTTTCTGCCAAAAACCCCAGTCCAAGTAAGTTTTCTTCTGATATTTTCAATCTTTTTGAAATATTTGCTTGAGCTTCGTTTGGTTTTGTCGAAAAACTTTGGATACTTGAAAGGGTAATTGTTTCATTATCATCTTTGAGCCCATTTTTATTCAAATCAACGGCGATTTGAGTAGGGGAATTAACCTCAAGCACTTCAAATTCAGTGCTTTTCTGCATTTCATAAAACAAAAACAAGAGGAATCCTGAAATCAAAACAACAATAGAAAAATTTTTCAATATTTAAATTCCTTAATTTTTGTTGAGGATGTGGAAAAATTACAAAAAATTGTCATTTTTTGAATTTTTCCACATCCTCGTTGGTATAATTAACGATTTCAAATCCCAATCTTTGAATTTTATCCTTTAAATCCATGTTTTGTGTAATCATAAATTCTATTTGATTTTGACTTTTAAGTTTTTTCTTCGGAAAACTACAAGGATGAATAATCGCCTCGACAACTGCGTCATCCTTTATGGCGGAGAGCCCCTGTAAAACCGTCTTATCATCCATCATGCCTGTATATCCTACCCCGATTATGTAATCATTAGTTTGAAGTTCATATTGCTTGATTATTTCTCTGTTCTTGATGGTGAAAAAGTTCAAAAGTATTATTTTAAGAAGGTTTGGAGGGTACTTTATATCTAAGTGCTTTTTTATATCAGGCACAAGATAAAACTTTTCAAATTGGGTTCTGACTTGTTTTATACCGTACTCTTTTGCCAATTTACAAGTGAGTTCAAAAATTTTTGGAATAGCATGCACATGCACATGAGAATCCAAATGGTCAGGCTTTTTATGTACCAAAACTTTTTCGATTTGAGCTCTGAATTCTCTTTCTACCTGCTCCAAGAACCAAGAATTATTCGCCAAATAAATTAATTTTAAATAACTGTTGTTAAAATTCCCGCTTAAATCGGTAAGTGAACCTGAATTTGTAAAATCTTGTAATGATTTTGCTTCAATAACGTTAAGATGAACGCCAATGCCAAGATTAGGGCATTCAGGGACGATTTCATTCACTGCCGCTTCAAAAGCTTTTCCGTTGGCACAAATGCTTGCACTCGTTAAAAACCCACTGTTATATCCCTCTAAAACCGCTTTATTAAAAGCTTTAGACATCCCAAAATCATCCGCATTAAGTATGAATTTTTTGTTACTCAAAAGAATTTCCTCTTGCCCTTACGACATAAGTATTATAATATAAATAATAAGAATAATACAATTTAGGAATTATTTTAAACATGAGAAAACCAACTTTAGCTGTTATCATACCTTGTTTTAACGAAGAATTACTTATTGAAAGCACTGTTAATAGCCTTTTTGAGGTAATTAATACCCTAATCGAAAAAGGTAAAATTTTATCAGACAGTTACATTTATCTTGTAGATGACGGTTCAAAAGACAAAACATGGTCGATTATAGAAGTTTTGTACAAGAAAAATCCGCTTGTAAAAGGGGTTAGGTTTGTTAAAAACTACGGAAACCAAAAAGCACTTATGGCTGGGCTTTTGGGTGCGAGAGAAATCGGTTGTGATTGTGTTGTTTCAATTGATGCTGATTTACAGCAAGACCAGTGGGCAATAGAAGCATTTGTCGATAAGTATTCCGATGGTTACGATATAGTTTCGGGAATTAGAAACGGCAGGGACACAGATTCGATTTTTAAAAAATATACGGCTTTGTTCTTCTACCATTTAATGAACTTATTGGGCGCGAAAATACCCGTAAATCACTCAGATTACAGACTTGTCAGCAAGCGTGCGCTTGATATTTTGGCACAATATCCGGAAAAACAGATGTTTTTAAGAGGGTTTTTTCACGAAATCGGACTAAAAACTGCTTATGTGAAATTTGATGTAAAACCGAGAGTGTTGGGAAAATCAAAATTCAACTTCATAAGTCTCTTGGGACTTGCTCTAAACGGAATTACCTCATTCAGCATAGTTCCTTTGAGAATTATTGCTGTTTTAGGGTTTTTTATGGCATTGTTCAGTTTTGGACTGGGCATTGAAGTTTTGTACGAAAAAATATTTTTAAACTCCACTCCAAAGGGCTGGGCAACACAAGTGGCAATGTCGGCGTTCTTTGGGGGTTTACAAATCTTTTGTCTTGGCATAATCGGCGAATACGTGGGACAGGTCTATCGTGAGGTCAAAGCACGTCCGCGGTATATTAAGGATGTTGAACTGTATTAAATGGTGAGAAGTGAAAAGTGAGAGATGAGTAGTAAATCGTAGGGTGCGGTTAAATCCGCGCCCTACGATTTACCGTTTACCGTTCGCCGTTCACTTCCCGTCTTCTTCGTCATAGTGGGTAAACTCCAAATGTTCAACAACCACCGTGTCGCCAGTTTTTATCCCATATTTTTTCAGCGTTTTAAACACGCCCATATTGGTCAAAATATTCTGTAACCTCAAAACCTGCTCAAGATTTCTTGAATCAGTAACATTCGCCAGTCTTTTGATTTTTCCGCCGAAAACGGCAAAAGTGTTTTTCTCCGTTTTAACAATTTCAAACTCACTGTCATCATTATTGTAAGCATCCAAATCCTCTTTGATATCAAAATCAAAAGTCGGTTTTGGAATTTCGTCAACTTTTTGTGCCATAAAATTCTTTAATATTTCAACATTTTCACTCGTTGCCGCAGAAATGACAAAAACATCTTTTGCCACCGCCCTAAACTGCTCAAAATACTCTTCGATGGTTTCCTTTTCAATCGCGTCAATTTTATTCAGTGCGACAATTTGGTACAAATCAGCCAAACGTTCGGAGTGCTTTTTCAATTCATTATTAATTTTATTGTAATTTTCCATCGGGTCATCTTGGGTTAAATCCACGATATGCACCAAGAAACGACATCTTTCAACGTGTCTTAAAAATTCATGCCCCAATCCAACGCCCTCACTCGCGCCCTCAATAAGCCCCGGAATATCAGCTACAACAAACCCGTCCCCTGTCGGCTTTGTAACAACCCCAAGGTTAGGGATAAGTGTTGTAAAAGGATAATCAGCAATTTTCGGTTTCGCAGAACTTATTACACTTATAAATGTTGATTTTCCTGCGTTCGGCATACCCAAAAGCCCAACATCAGCGATTAATTTCAGTTCTAATTCCAAATCTCTTTCAATTGCGGGTTCCCCAGGTTCACAAAATTGCGGCGCACGCTTTTGAGAAGTCGCAAATCTTGCGTTGCCTCGACCGCCCCTGCCGCCCTTTGCTACAAGTACCGTATCAGCAGTGTTGGCTAAATCGGCGATGAGCTTCCCGGTTTTTAAATCCCTTATCATAGTTCCCACAGGAACTTTTACATATAAATCTTTACCGCAACGCCCGTGTTGCCCCTTACTTCTGCCGTTTACCCCAGCCTCTGCCTTAAAAACGGATTTATATTTAAAATCCATCAATGTCGACATGTTCTCATCCGCGACAAAATAAACGTCACCGCCCAATCCGCCGTCACCACCCGCAGGCCCGCCCTTGTCAACGTATTTTTCTCTACGCCAAGCAACCATGCCGTTCCCGCCATGACCTGATATTATTTTAATCCTAGATTTATCCAAAAATTGCATACTTCCCCTGACTATTTTACATTAAAACCAATTTGTGTCGGTTTTGTTATATTAATTAAATAATCAATTGCTTGATTAATTTTCTCAATTTCTGTATTGTTTTCCCTTGCGTATTGTACAAAATACCTTTCAAGCTCTGAAACTCTTTGCGAAAGTTCTTTATTTGTAAGTGCAAATTTTCGTATTTTAACAAAAGTAATCATAATTTGGATATTTATTTGAATAGCTTTTTTACTGTTAAGAACACTTGATAGCATCGCTACTCCTTGTTCTGTAAAAACGTACGGTAAATAACGTCTTCCGCCTTTACCTTCCTTTGAGGTTCCAATTTGGAACCTCAAAGTTTCCCATTCCGTTTCTGAAAGTTGAAACATAAAAAATTCAGGAAATCTTTCCATATTTCTTTTAACCGCTTTATTAAGATTCTTGGTTTCTACTCCGTAAAGTTCTGCTAAATCACTGTCCAGCATAACTTTTTGTTCTCTTATTTCATAAATTATATTTTGTATTAAGTTATTCTGCATAAACAAACCTTATTCATACTTATTGTATAATAATACTATGAAAAGAATAAAAAAGACACTATTTAGCGAAAAACCAATTAATATCGGTGAAAATTCGGGATATGACAACTACATAATGGCGATTGAAAGCAGTTGTGACGAAACCGCCTGCTCTATTGTAAAAAACGGACGTGAAGTTTTATCAAATGTGGTTGCCTCGCAAATAAAAACCCACGCAAAATATGGTGGTGTAATCCCTGAAATAGCGGCTCGAGAACATCTTGAAGCCATAAATATTGTCATAGAAGAAGCTTTTGAGCAAGCACATATTAAACCTCAAGACATAACGGCGTTCGCAGGAACAGTAGGTCCCGGGCTTGTGGGCTCATTGCTTGTAGGCCTGAACGCTGCAAAAACGCTTTCGCTAATTTACGATAAGCCCTTTATCGGAGTTAATCATTTAAACGCCCACGTTTGCGCGAATTATATTGATACGGATTTAAAACCCCCATTTATCGCACTTTTAATAAGTGGCGGGCATACCCAAATTATTGAGGTTAAATCACATTCCGAGCAGAATATTCTTGGCGAAACTATTGACGATGCGGTAGGTGAGGCTTATGATAAGGTTGCAAGACTTATCGGACTACCTTATCCGGGAGGGCCGCTTTTAGATAAACTTGCAAAAGATGGAAACAGATTTGCATACAAATTACCGATAAGCAAAGTCGGTGAATATGATTTCAGCTTTAGCGGATTGAAAACTGCGGTTTTGAGATTGGTACAAAGCCTTGAGGGCGAGGAAGTAAAAAGTAAAAAGGAAAAAGGGAAAAGTAATCAAGACCCACAAAACCATTCACCTGTTCACCCATTCACCTATTCACCTTATACCATCAACGTTTGCGCCTCGTTTCAAGAAACCGTCTCAGAAACCCTTTTGATAAAAGTAAAATCTGCGCTTAAAGAAAAGGGATATAATCAGATAGTTTTGGCGGGCGGCGTAGCCGCCAACTCTGAAATCAGAAGAAAGTTTTTTGAACTAGAAAATCAGGGGTATAAGGTAAACGCCCCTGCGATGAAATACTGTACCGACAACGCCGCAATGGTAGCGTCTTGTGCGTATTTTTCGACCAATACGTTTGATGATGTTGATGTCGAAGTATTTTCAAGGGTTAAAGGTTTGAAAAAATAATTAAATCTCTCTTTTTTCCAAGCTAATCTCCCAACCGTCTTCTTGTTGTTCGGTTGAGCTTATTTCCTGCGTTATAATCGGGTGTTCGTAGTCTTCTTCTGCATTTTTTAGTAAATTATTTTGTTCTTCCTGCTCTTCTTTTGAAAGGTGTATAGGTAATCTAAACCCAAAAGTCGAACCCTCATTCAATTTTGATTGAACAAAAACTTGACCATTATGATGTTTTTCTATTGAAATTTTAACCAAATGGAGCCCAAGTCCCGTACCTTTAATCGTGTGAGTATCGTTTTCAACCCTGAAAAATCTGTCGAAAATTCTGTTTTGATATTCTTCAGAAATCCCACTGCCCTGATCCTCAATGCTGATTTCGACATATTCGCCCATTCTTGCTCTTTCGGCTCTTATCTTAATTCTTCCGCCATCAGGAGAATATTTAATCGCGTTAGATAAAAGATTTTTAACAGCGCGTTCAATACTGCCCTCGTTGAGCATTATATCAGGCAAATCAGGTTCTTTCATTATCGAGAATGTTAAATTGCGTTCTTGTCCTAAAACCTGCACGGAATTTACGCAGTTTTCGATTAGCATAACGATATTGCAATTTTTCTTTTCAAGTTTTATATTGGAAGATTCCAACCTTGAGAAGTCTAAAATATCGTTAACCATTCGATTAAGACGGATTATTTCTTTATTCATAACCCCGATAAATTCTTTTTGGGTGCTAAAATCAAATTCGTTTCCGAAATTGAATAAAGTATCGATATAGCTTCTCAAAACCGTGACAGGAGTACGCAGTTCGTGCGAAACATTGGAAATGAAATGCCCTCGGATTTTGTCCATTTCAGTTTCTTTTGTTACGTCAATTAGGACAATAATATACCCGACGTAATCTTTATTTCTTGAAAACATAGGCGAAATAACCGCCTTGATAACTCTTTTGTCAACCTCAATGTTAAAATCAAGCGGCTTTGTTTCCATAATGTCAAGCGGTGTATCTTTAAATTGTTCTATTTTTTCTTTAAAACAAAGTTCTCCGTTTGAATCGCAATAAAGCTGGATTTTAGTTTTTAAAATTTCATTTTCTTTAACTTCCAAAAGTTTTTGGGCCTGATTATTAATCAAAACAACGCTGTCAAAGTTGTCGCAAACAACGACTCCGTTTGCAATACTCATCAAAACGGCTTCCATTTTATTTTTTTCCAAAGTTAACTGCTCGACATTCTGCTCTTCGTATAAATGCAACCGAGTGGACATATCGTTGAATGCGTCAAAAAGTTCGCGAACTTCTGTACTCACGCCCTTGCCTTGGATTTTGTAACCAAATTCACCTGTTGAGATTTTTCTGACCCCATGGTGCAGAATTCGTAATTCTCTTGTGATTAAGTATGTATTTAGAAGAATTACCAATGCAAACACCGCCCATGCAACAACAAAAACGAACAAGAGAGAAGCTCTTGTAGTTGAAGAAATTTGGTTAATAATATTTCCGGAAAGTCCTACCATAACAGAACCGATTGAGTAAGATTTTCCCTGTTTTCTTACCATCATAGGAGAACTTACAGCAATTTTGGAGCTTTGCGCCTGATTTTGATAATCTTCTTTACTTGAATAAATTACATTACCCCTATTATCCGTAAACTCAATAAAAGCAATGTCATCATTACTATTTAAAATGGATTGGGAATGGTATTTTAATTTATCATATTTCTCAAATTCAGGAATATCCTTTATCAGGTCAGTGCTTTCCACGGCAAGTGTTTTGGATATAATTTTCCCAAAATTCTGATAGCCTTCGTTTAATTTATTCTGAATATTAATACTGGCAAAAATCGCAATCAGAATGATAAGAAGGGTACTTAAAACAAGTCCCAATAGTATCAAGCGATTTTGAGTTGTCAAACTGATTTTACTATTCATAACAAAATTATAGCACGAGAAAAGGGAAAAAGGCAAAAGATGAAAAGATGAAAAGGTAGGGCAAGAGGCAAGAGGGAAGATAAATGCGAACTTTCGAAAGCCTTTCGATCCCGAATTCTGACCTAAAGTGCAACACCTAATGCCTCAATGCGTTTCTGTGCAGGTGTTTTGAACTCTAATACTTTCATCGGTCTATTGTTTACCCAATTTTCTACTTCTTGTATCTTCTTTTTACTTATTCTATCAA
>CAISJE010000023.1 GCA_903885635.1 uncultured bacterium | reverse complement strand
TTGATAGAATAAGTAAAAAGAAGATACAAGAAGTAGAAAATTGGGTAAACAATAGACCGATGAAAGTATTAGAGTTCAAAACACCTGCACAGAAACGCATTGAGGCATTAGGTGTTGCACTTTAGGTCAGAATTCGGGGAACGGACATCTTTTTATACAAAATTTTGGATATTTTATTTCTATAAGGTGATTATGAATATAAAAAAAGAACTTGGTGAAAAAATAAAACGGCTCAGGAAAAAACGTAATCTGACTCAAGAGCAGTTAGCCGAAATGATTGGCATTGCACCGAGAAATCTTAGCGGAATTGAGGTTGGAGCGAATTTTGTTAAAGCAGAAACTTTAGAAAAGATTTTGCTTGCACTGAATGTTTCCTCAGAAGAACTTTTTGCCAATGACCACATAAAAAATCCTGATGAATTAATAAAAGAAATCAACAGTTACATAAAACTGATAGAAAAAGACCCCAAAAAACTTGAACAAGTATATAAGCTTGTAAAATATTCCGTTGCCGAATAATAAAATTCATCGCAAACAAAAGAATTTTTCTTATTTTTTTGATATACTTTTGAAGTAGCGTAAATGTAAAGGTAAAACTATGCAGGACATTCGTTGGAAACAAAGATTTGACAATTTTGAAAAAGCCTATTTTCTTTTAAAAGAAGCCGTTGAAAAAAAATATCTTTCTGACCTCGAAAAAGAAGGGACTATTCAAAGATTTGAATATACATTTGAATTGGCTTGGAAAACTTTAAAAGATTACATGTCAGAACAAGGGATTGTCGCAAAATTCCCGACAGAAGTAATTAAGGAAGGGTTTAAGTTTGAAGTTATAAAAGAAGGCGAAAAATGGATAGAAATGTTAAACGCCAGAAATACTACAGTCTATGAGTATAATCAAGATAAATTTAATGAAATATTTGATAATATTTCAAATAAATACTTAACGGCGTTGACAGAATTATATGAATTTTTCAAGGAGAAAATTTGATGGCCGATTTTGAACATTTCGGGCTTTATGAAAAGTCTTATAATTCTATTTTAGACTACTTTAAGACTCAGCCTAAAATTGAAATGGTCAAGGTCTATGGTTCTCGGGCAAAAGGAAATTATAGCCATGGCTCAGATATAGATTTTGCAGTGTATGGGGATTTAACAAGTTCTGAAATTTCTCACATCGCCTACGGATTGTATGAACTCCCGACACCTTACAAATTCGATGTAACGCACTACGAAACACTTAAGCATGCAGGCTTAAAAGAACACATCGATAGAGTAGGAATTGTGTTTTATGAGAGGGGCGAGTGAACAATAAGCAGAAGGCAACAAGCCCGAGGTCGTTAAAGTAGGGTGCGGATTTAGCCGCACCGACAACAAGCTAACAAGATAAAAAACTCCCAAGCAAAAAACAGCGAGTGCAATAAGGCGAGTAAGCCGATTAAACGAAAAAGCAAAGTAGTAATTCGAAAAAGTTAGTAAAGGCGCCAACAATACAAGTAGGTGTAATGGTGTCTCACTATCGGAGAAATAATTAATAAAAAGATAGCTTTTAGTGAAGCCGTGAGGCCATTTCTCACGTTTCGCAGGAGCTCAACGGAGAAAGAAGGCAAAACATGAAAGATATGTTAGATAAAATATTGCAGATAGAGCAAAAATATATGGAGCTGGGCGAAACGCTCTCTAATCCTGGTATAATTCAGGATTACAACAAGTTTAAAGAGCTTTCCAAGCAGAGAAAATCAATGGAAGAAACCGTTGAGCTTTATCACGAGTGGAAAAAAGCGACTGATGCGATTACTGAAGCCAAAGAACTAATTTGGGCTGAAAAAGATGAAGAAATGAAATCTTTTTTGAAATCAGAGATGGAAGAAAACGAAGCAAAAGTCCCTGATTTAGAAGAAAAAATGAAAGTCCTTCTTTTGCCTCGTGACCCGATGGATGACAAGGACATTATGCTTGAAATTAGGGGTTCTGCGGGTGGTGACGAGGCGAATATTTTTGCGGGCGATTTGATGAGAATGTATCTAAAATTCGCCGATAAACAAGGTTGGCAGACTCAAATCTTGAGCAAAACCGACTGTGAGGCAGGGGGCGTTTCTGAGGTTATTATTTCAATGAAAGGCGATAGTATTTATTCACGGTTAAAGTACGAATCAGGGGTTCATAGAGTGCAAAGAGTTCCTGCGACGGAATCTCAGGGCAGAGTTCACACTTCAACAGCGACTGTTGCGGTCATGCCCGAGGTGGATGATGTTGAAGTTGAAATAAATCCTAACGATATTGAAATGTCGACCGCACGTTCAGGCGGTGCAGGCGGACAAAATGTTAATAAGGTTGAGACGGCGGCGAGGCTTTTTCACAAACCGACTGGGATAATGATTTTTTGTACGGAAGAGCGTTCTCAGCTTCAAAACAAAGAAAGAGCGATGCAGATTTTGAAGGCAAAACTTTATGATTTGGAAGTTCAAAAGCAAACTCAGGAAATCACTGACCTTCGACGTTCGCAAGTCGGAACAGGCGATAGAAGCGAACGGATTAGAACGTATAATTTTCCTCAAGGGCGCTTGACCGACCATCGAATAGGTCAAAACCTAAATGTTTGGACGGCAATTGACGGTGATTTGGACGATTTGCTCACACTCTTGATTGAATACGACCAAAAATTAAAGCTGGAAAAATTAGCTCAAGGATAAGGTTGAATTTACGTTTGTTGGCGAGTTAAATTAGCGATTGCTTCGTGTAATGCTTTATTCTTACTGATTTTACGTTGTTTTGCATATTTTTTTAAGCTAATGACATCACTTTCCTCAACTGAAAATGTAACAAAGTTGCAAAGATAGGAAAAACCTCTATTATAGACTTGTGAAGAGCTAGGATAGAGGTTTGATAGTATGTTACAGCTAATTCAGTTATTTGTCAATAAGTTATAGTTATTTAAGTTGAAAACAATGACAGAGTGCCTCATACAATGTGTTAAACAATTTCAATGCTGACCTTAATTGTTTCTTTAGCCAAGCCCAAAACTTTTCGATTTTATTTAAATCAGGAGAGTATGGAGGTTGAA
>CAISJE010000022.1 GCA_903885635.1 uncultured bacterium | reverse complement strand
TTGATAGAATAAGTAAAAAGAAGATACAAGAAGTAGAAAATTGGGTAAACAATAGACCGATGAAAGTATTAGAGTTCAAAACACCTGCACAGAAACGCATTGAGGCATTAGGTGTTGCACTTTAGGTCAGAATTCGGGGATTTCTTCAATCTCGTCGGGAGAGGTTGAGCTTTCTTCATCAGCATTTTCACAACCGCAAGAGCAAACTTCTTCGCTAATATCTTCGTCGATATCTTCATCCGTTTCTTCCGATTCTTCCTCGGAGGCTTCAAAAATTTCTTCTTCATCTTCTTGAGAAGCTTCTTCTTCAATCACCTTTGTTTTAGCTTCTTCTTCAAGTTTGATTAACTCTTGGATTTCTTCCTCGTCCTTCGCTCTTAGAACAGGGATAGAAAGCATTAACGCCATAGAATCGCCCTCTTGTTCAAAGTTAAGCTCAAGTGCTTCTGTGTCCATTTCAACATATTTAGAAAGCAATTCAATCATTTCGCCCCTCATTCTCTCAAGAAGAAACGGCGTTAAATTGGTTCTATCCTGCATCAAGACAAGTTTTAAGCGGTTACAGGCAACTTGGCGGTTTCCGTCAACCTCTTTTTCGTTTTCTTTTTCTTGGGCTTGGAAAAACCCGACTACTTTTTTGTATAAATCTGTAAATATTTCTTTCATGCTTTTTGCTCCTTACCCAACAGTCCCGAAAAGAATTTTTTTATTTTTGCAATAATCCCTTTTGGTGCGTCTAAATCAAGAAAATCGACGTCCTCGCCCATAATTCTTTTTGCAACGTTCTGATAAGCTTGCCCCGCAAGCGATTGGTCATCATTAACTATCGGCTCACCCTTGTTTGTAGAGGTTATTACGCCTGTATCCTCGGGGATTATACCGATTAAAGAGCAGGATAAAATATCAACGACATCCTCAACGCTCATCATATCGTTTGATTGGACAAGGTTCGGACGAACTCTGTTCAAAAGCAATTTGTAAGACTCAATCTCCTCTTTAGCCTCTAAAAGCCCGATAATTCTATCCGCATCACGTACCGCAGACATTTCAGGAGTCGTAACGATTATCGCCTCTGTAGCACCCGCAATGGCGTTTTGGAACCCTTGTTCAATCCCCGCAGGGCAATCCACAAGAATAAAATCGTTGTCCTCTTTTAATTCATCACAAATATCTTTTAATTGTTCTTCGCTAAGTGCACTTTTATCACGTGTTTGTGCAGCCGCAAGCAGGCAAAGGTTAGGCACTTTTTTATCCTTTACTAATGCTTGCTTAAGCTTGCAACGACCTTCCACAACGTCGATAATTGTGTAAACAATTCTGTTCTCAAGCCCCAAAAGCAAATCCAAGTTTCTTAAACCGATATCTGTATCGATTAGAATAACTTTTTGACCTGCTTTTGCAAGTGCTGTTCCTATGTTGGCACTGGTTGTCGTTTTACCGACTCCGCCTTTTCCTGACGTTATTACTATTACTCTGCCAGTCATTTTGTCTCCTTTTTTGATTTAATAGTTTAATAGTCGAATAGTCGATTAGTTGAACAGTTTTGTGATTCTCGATTACTATTTACTGTTCACCGTTCACTTATTTTATATATTGCTATTTCCTTGTTGTTTACACTCGCCTCTTCAGGAGTGAATTCGTTTGACCTTTGAATGAAAGGTATATTCATTGTATCGGGGCGTCTTGCATAATGTCCCGAAATTCTTAACTGAATGGCGTTTATTTTTAATGCCCGAATTTTTGCAAAATCATTTCCCCTTGCACCGGCATGGGCAATCCCACCCAAAACACCCCAAACTGTAATATCGCCTTTTGCGATAATTTCACTGCCCGGATGAGCGTCGCCGATTAACAAAATATTCCCGTCATAACTCATTGTTTGTCCTGAGCGAAGTGTTTGTTGTAAATACAAAGTCGGAAGTTTTGAAATCTCGTAAATCACCGCCTCTTTTTCACTTACCTGTTCGTTTTCTTCGTCAATTAACTCCTCAAGCTTTTCTTCTGCCTTTAGTGCTTCTTCACTTTTTTCAACAACTTCTATTTTTTCTTCTTCAACAGGTTCTGTTTCAATTAATTCATAAGAAAGCCCGTCTTTAGGAACTCCAACCTCAATTTCTTTGATTTCAACGTCTTCCATATCCATTTCAGGTGTTGCAACCTCTATTTCATTTGAAAGTTCGGAAACAATTATTCCCAAATTCAATGCCGCCAATTCAGTCTGCTCTGAATCTGTATCAATAAAGGCAAGTTCGGAAGCCATAGAATTTATCAAAGATTTTATACTTAAAAGTTGTGATTGGCTTAAATTAATCACACCCAACTTCAGGCAAATTTCCTTGTTTTTTGCCTCAGGCATCTCTAATATATTACTAAGTTCATAAATAATTTCAGCCGCATCTTTGGCATGCCCCAAGTCAATTATAAACCCATTTTCAACAAAACCGTTGTTTTCCATAAACTATCCTATCTATCGACTACATTAAAATTTTATCTAAAACAATTGTAAGATACAAACGATTGTTTAGATATATTAATCATAAAACATTTAATTCAATACCAATTTCGAAAACAGATTATCACAACCCAAAAAGAGTACCCGAGGGAGATTGCTTCGGTGGACATCCTTTGTCACATTCGGCATTTGATGTCTCGCAATGACGTATTTCAGGTAAATACTCAAATGCCTAATCCCTGACACACCCGACGGCGAACTGAAACGACGGAAAGTTCCAGGTACGGTAGCCACTGCTGAAGTGCACGAACCTCACGTAACCGCTACCACCGGACAGACGCGACGCAGACCACAGCCAAACGTTATTAGGCATCCCTGTGATGTTTCTGCC
>CAISJE010000021.1 GCA_903885635.1 uncultured bacterium | reverse complement strand
TCTCCCCAAAATATATAAATTTTTTATAATGAATATCAAAAACGAATTGAACGCAAATAGTTTATTTGCTGCGATGCGAGACTTCTTTTCAACGGTTATAGATCAACGCAGTAGTAATCGTAGCATTTCGCTTGCAGACGCTTTAATGTCTGGCTTTGCCATGTTCTCATTAAAAGAGAAATCATTATTATCCTTCGAACACAACATTGAGCAATATGGTCCGAATCTTAAAACTGTGTACGGAATAAAGAGAATACCGACCGACACTCATTTGAGAACAATACTTGATCCAATTCCTACAGAAGTATTAAGGCCAGCATTTAATCTGATTTTTAATCGTTTACAGCGTTCCAATCTTTTACAAGAGTTTAAATTCTTTAATGATTACTATTTAGTTTCTATGGATGGAACGGAATTCTTTTCATCAAATCAAATAAAATGTGATCATTGCATGGAGCGAAAATATAAAGATGGAACAACACTCTACTATCATCAATTTCTGGGTGCCGCCATTGTTCATCCCGACAAGCGTGAGGTGATACCCTTAGTTCCAGAAATGATTGTGAAACAAGATGGACAAGCCAAAAATGATTGTGAACGAAACGCCGCTCAGCGATTTATAAGTAATTTCAGAAAAGACCATCCCAAGTTGAAAGTTATTGTAATAGAAGATGGACTCTCATCTAATGCGCCTCATATTAAGGACTTAACAGAACATAACTGTCGGTATATTTTGGGTGCAAAACCGAATGATCATAAATTTTTATTTGCTCAAGTGGCTGATATGAAATCAAATGGTCAGGTCTCAGAATTTTCAATGAAGCAAGGGGATATTACGCATGAATTCTCTTTTTGCAACGATTTGCCGCTCAATGAAACGAATCAAGATGTACGAATAAATTTTTTAGAATATTGGGAAATAAATAATAAAACAAATAAAAAGCAACATTTTACATGGGTAACCGATTTTAATATCACACAAAAGAATGTGTATGCGTTAATGCGAGGAGGAAGAGCTCGTTGGAAAATAGAAAATGAAACATTTAATACGTTAAAAAATCAAGGTTACCACTTTGAACACAATTTTGGACACGGTTATGATAACTTATGTTCTATATTTGCTATGCTCATGATGCTAGCGTTTTTAGTAGATCAAAGCTTACAGATAAGCTGCAATTTATTTAATGCGGCCATGAAAAAGTGCAAGTCGCGAACCAATTTCTGGCACAGAGTCCGCTGTCATTTTATCGATTATATATTTGAAAGCATGAATGAAATATACGATGCTATTGTCTATGATATCCAAAAACAAAAGCCCATGATTTTATATACAAAATCAAGTTAAAGAGACAAATGACGCATTAGATTATAATAAAAACATAAATTATATTTCATTTCTATTTTCCGATTTTAATCTTTCCGAACAATCACTTTATTGTGGTAATGGAAATCTACATGCCATAAATTTGATAGCTGATCTTAATTGATAATATTTTTTTTCACATTTTCAAATCTCGAATTGCTG
>CAISJE010000020.1 GCA_903885635.1 uncultured bacterium | reverse complement strand
TTGATAGAATAAGTAAAAAGAAGATACAAGAAGTAGAAAATTGGGTAAACAATAGACCGATGAAAGTATTAGAGTTCAAAACACCTGCACAGAAACGCATTGAGGCATTAGGTGTTGCACTTTAGGTCAGAATTCGGGTATCAATAGTCTCTGGCGAATGGCACTGAAACATTAAAGGTAATCGATTCTGTTGTTTTTTCTTTTTGACTTCATCCATATAAATATATGTGCCATCTTGTTTTTTAAGAAAACTTGATTTAATTAAATCGTTAAGACTTTTTTCTAATTCAGATTCTTCGAGTTCAGCTATAAGTGAAATTTCTTCAAGCGTAAATTTGTTTAATCTTTTGCATAGCCTTTGTATTTTGTTGTCCATTTAATATCTCCTTTAAAGTGTATTCGTCAATTTCTTTGATATTATTTGTATTCGCCATTTTTTCAATCTTATTAATCAATTTAATTATTTGTCTGAATTGATTTGATTGAATTGATAAATATTCAATGGCATCTTCAGTAAATTTAATATCTGATAGCTGAGAAATAATTTCAGAAATATCCTGTTTATTAAAATGTTCAAATTTTAGCTTCTCAAAAAATCTATCTTCAAGGTGTTTGTATCTTGCAATTTTCTTGTCCGCCATTCCCATTCCGACCAGAACTATTGGAACTCCTGTTCTATCATGCAAATCTCTTAGGGTTTCAATGGTGTCTTTGTTTGAAATTAAATAATCTACTTCATCAACAATAATAATTTTTTGATTAAATTTTAAATTTTGCTCTATTAGATTAAAGGTTTCCTGCGTATGCCAAAATGGAACTTCGCCTAACTCTTCAGCTATTTCAGATAAAAGCCATCGGCTTGTCATTCCCTGATTTGCTCTTACATACACAGCATCGTTATTTGTTGCCCACCATAAAATAGTTTGTGATTTACCAAGTCCGTGCCCACCGTAAACAAGTGCCATTTTGGGCATATTGCTAGGACATTTTTTTAAATTTTCCATAAGTGCAACGAAGTTTTTGACGTTTTTCGTTTTAATAAATGCTTTTTTCATAATTTAATCTCCGTATAAATTGTTGTATTCATCACTTCTGATATAGTTTGTAAGCCAAGTTCTATCCTCACTATTGGTACACCCTTTTTCAATCAGCCATTCATATTTTTCATAGTCTGAAGTAAAAAACTGTTTATTTATTTGTTCCTCTCTCGGCGTTTCTTTTTTAGGCTTTAATTCAATAATGTTTGAATCCACCTCAATTAATTCTTCCTCCATCTGCATTTTTAGGAATTTTATACCATCCGCAGGTAAATATTTCCTAACCGATTTCAATGTTTTATTCCTTATTTTTTGCTGTTTTTGAATTTTCTGTTTGAAGTCTTCCATATCCTTAATTGTTCCCATGTGATATGCCATCGGATGAGTCTTTTCAACCCGTTTTGCCTCACAGATAAATTCGCCTTTATCGGAGTAAACTTTTACTTTTGTTAAGTCAAACAAACTGTATCTAATAATAACTCGCTCTTTCAATCCGTATAATTTATCGTGATTGTAATTTGTCTGTAAAAATCTGATGCCGTTTCTTTGAATTGTTTTTAAATCTGTTTTCAGCATCAAGTCATCAAGTTTATTTTTATCAATGTTTTGTCTTTGTACACTATCCAAAACTTCCTGTATAGATTTGCTTTTATCGTTAGGACAACCTTTTGAATGTTTATAACTTAACCAATAATCAATGAACCCTATTGCTTGTTCAATTGTAGGAATAAAATCATTATGCATTTGGGTGTGTAATTTTTCATTTCTCTTTAATCTTGCAGGTTTCATTTGAATTGAAGTTCCTGTGTAACTCGGGAGTAATTTTTCAAACTCTTCTTGAAATTCTAAAAAGAAACGCTCAATGACCTTTGCCCGAGCATTATATGGTTTTGCAAATACTGATTTGATTCCGAGGTTTTCATATACTCCGTTAAATCCTGCCTCATTAAAATCAACGTCTTGGAAATATTTAGCCCTAAATGCTCTGCCGTTATCTTGATAAACAATTTTAGGTATTAAGCCTAAGTTCAAAATAGCCATTCTAAGTGCTGATGCGATACATTGAGTATTTTCCTCGAGCATAATTTCATATCCGACCAATGCTCCTGATTTCCAATCTAAAAAGCCTACTAGAGTTGCTCTAGTAGGCTTGCCTGTGAACGGATTAATTACTTGAAAGTTTAATTTATGACCGTCTGCGATTAAAACGTCTCCCACTTCCAGTTTTGAAATATCTCTTTCGATATATGGTTCCACTTTATCTTTAAGGGCTTTTTCACCTTCTCGCATCAGAATCCATTTATCATAATTATACTTTTTAAAATTCTCAGCATATCTTCTGAATGTTGGGATTGATGGAATATCTTCAATCCCATTTGTTTTTAATATTTGAATTGTTAAATTAATTGATTTACCGATATTAAACTGATTCGGGTGCAGAAGTATTTTTAAAAAGATTTTTAACATTTCATCGGTCAAAATTGTCTTATAACTATTCATACAGGAATATCTATATTGAGGAGTTAAAGATTCCCAAGTTCCGAATTCATCATATATCCGCTTCCATCTTAGAAGCGAACCTCTTGAGGTTGTTCCTAATATTTTAAATAGTCTTTTGAGAAATTCTCCGCTGTTATACATTGCAATAAATAATTTATCGCCTTGGTATCTTGGCGAATGTTGAACTCTAAATTTTAGCCATTGCTTAATTAAATCAATTCTTGCAAGGGCAACCGTCTTTGCCGTATCAGGAATGAATACTGAAGACGGAAGTGTTGGGTAATAGAAGACTTCCTGCTGGGGTTTAAAAAAGCCTTGAATATCAGGTTCGAGTGATGAAACAAGGATTTCATAGGTCGTGCCGCCCCGAGTTTTAACCTCACGAGCGATATATTTATCACCTTGAATTGCTAGTCGAACAGCCCGAGAGCTTATATGTTTGACCTCTGCCACCTTTTTTATATCTATATATTCGTCCATACCAACACGATAACTCTTGGGGTGGGAAATTGGAACTCCACTTCCGAGTTTTGTGTCTGTTCTGAATCAAAAAGAATGCTGTAGCCCGAACAGCCATAAACATAAGGTTTTAGGGGCGAAATGTTATAAGAATAAATCTTGTCAATTTGTTGACAGGATTTTTAGTGTTTTTTTGAGTAATTGTAACAATTCACGTCCGTTTGAAATCAATCTACTTGCACAATTTTTGCATTGGCTTGAAACTCTTATGTGCCTAGGTATCGTTTGACTGGTAAAAATAGAAGAAAGTAATTGAAATATTTACGCCTGTTCTTTACTGTTTGTGGGGATTTATACCGCTTCCCTCAACATGGGAAAAAGGTAACTGAAATGCCCAAAATGCCCGAACAATTCCCTTTTTATTTTTAGAAAAAAGTAGTTTTAATTATTTTATTCTAGCGGAGATTGGCTTTTTATGGGGCTTGTAGCCCTGTGGTATTTTTGTGGGCAATCCGGTAATTTTATTTTCCCCAAAGCCGAATTCCCCCGAAGTCGGAAACGTTTTTAAACCAACACATTCGGCGTTTAAGTGCGTGGAATTTGAACAAACTTCCCCCAAATAAAAAGGTAATCGAACGTGAGAATTACAAAACGTTTTGTCACCTACATGGGATGAACTTTAAACCCTTAAGCTGGAAGGTTTTACGATAATTTTAGGGCTATTTTAGGCTGATTTTTTAAAATCATTTTAAAGGTCTCTTAAAAAAGGTTTAATCCGTCAAATTTGTGGAAACATGTTTCCAATTTCGCAACACATTTGGATACAAAACAACAAAGGTTTTAACATTTCCCTAATAAATTGTTGTTCTATGAGAATAAATATTCTATTACTTTTTTCTTTTTGAACTGTTTGGAAATTCCGAATAGTTGAACTTTGATTTTTCAACTATTAAGGATTCCTTACAAGTTGCTTTTATTAAATTAATTTGTTTCAGAAGCAACACAGTTCCCCGAGAATGACTCGCTTTGTGAGAATTCCGATTTATCATTGACAATGACTATAGATGAATAGGGGAAAGCAATTGGAAGATATTTTGAAAAGCATTAACACCGAAAATACTTGGATTGATGTTCAAACCGTAGCAGCATTAAAGAATATAACTCAAAGAGCAGTAAGACTTGCACTCAGACAGGATAAATACATTTCAAAAGTAGAAACCGTCCGAGGTGGCAAATGTTATAAAATTAAACTGAGCTCGCTTGAACCCGAACTTCAAACTCAGTACATCCAAGAGTATTATAATAATATAACTACAACTGACAATATTATAGAACTTGAAAATCTTCAGCTTAGACAAGAAAAAATCATCTCAGAACAGCAAAAGAAATTTGCACTCGCAAAACTTGATTTAATAAGATCTTGGCAAAGATTCAGAATAGAACATAAGCCAAGAACTCGAGCGGACAAAGACTTTTTACAATTATATAATACAGGTGAATTATTCCCGACAATTTTTGAAACGATTGATAAGGTTTCCATAGGTTCCTTGTATCGTTGGAAAGCACTACTCTGCGGTGTAAACACAGATTGGACAGCACTCGTATCTAATTATAAATACGCAACCAACAATGAATATAGAACAAGTTTAAATGAAGATGAAATCAAAATATTTCTAAAAATATTATTGTCGCAGAACGGGTTTTCAATCGGCAAGGCAATTAGCCTGACTACCCATATTTTAACCCAGCGTGGAGTTGAGATTTTACCCAAGGATATAACCTTCAGACGTTATGCAAATTGGTTTAAAAAAGTAAATTATGACAAGTGGATTTTAGCACGAGAGGGTGCAAAAGCACTTAAAGACAAAGTTGAACCATATATTGTAAGAAACGCTTCGCTACTGGAAACAGGGCAAGTCCTTGTCGCAGATGGTAAGACTTTAAACTTCCAAGTTATAAATCCATTTACAGGAAAACCTTGCAGAGCGACTTTATTAGGCTTCCTTGATTGGAAGTCGGGAGCACTTGTTGGGTATGAAATTATGCTTGAAGAATGCACTCAAAGCATCGCAAGTGCCCTCCGAAACGCAATAATAACATTAGGTAGAATACCGAGTTACGTCTATCAAGATAACGGAAGAGCCTTTAGGGCAAACTTCTTTAACGGCGACAAAAATTTTGAAGAATTAGGGTTTACAGGGATTTATGAAAAACTGGGAATTACTCCAATCTATGCAATGCCCTACAACGCTCGAGCGAAAGTCATCGAGCGTTTTTTCTTAGATATGCAAGAGAGTTTTGAGAAGCTTTTACCAAGTTATATCGGAACCTCTATTAATAATAAACCTGCCTATATGAAAAGGAATGAAAAACTGCATAAAGAAAACCACAGTGATTTTATTCCAACATTTGAACAAGCAAACGAATTAATAAAAGAATGGCTAAAGTTTAAGCACGCACAGCCCTGCTCAAACGCTCGCAACAAAACAATTCAAGAGGTATTGGATGAGGTCAAAAAACAAAATATAAATATTAACGACCTTGATGATTTGATGATGGCACAAGAGGTTAAAACGATAAGACGGAATGGTATACGATTCCTGAAATCAGATTATTTTGACGACACGCTTTACGGCTTGAGGGAAAAAGCCATTATTAAATATAGTTTATTTGACCTCTCCAGTATCAAGGTCTATTCGATAAAAGGCGAATATTTATGCACGGCAAACCGAGTAATGTCAACGCATCCGCTCGCACATTACCTTGGCGATATTAACGACATTGAAGATTACAAGCAAAAAATTGTTAAACAGAAAAAGCTTAGAAATAGAACATTAAGAGCGGTTAAAGAACATTTTTCAATAAATGATATTGAGCTTATAGAAAGCAAATTGAACAAATTGCAAATGTTTAAAGACGATATTTTAATTGATAATCCTCCAGGGACAACAAAATTAATTCCTAAAATGAAAATAGCTCAAGATAAAGCAAGACCACTTTTTAAAAGTAATTTCGAACGCTATGAATGGCACTTGAAAAAAGGCTGTATGAGCCAAGAAGACAGGACTTGGTTTGAAGGCTATATTAAATCTGAAGAATACAAAATGATATATGAAGCATAAGAAAGGAAGATGAATGAGAAAAATATTTGCAAGAACGCAGAACGTCAAAAACTTCATCAATATGATGAACAACCTAAAAAACAGAGCCGACGGGGTTCCGGGAATGGCGTTGGTTTATGGTGAACCTGGGCTAGGTAAAACCCAAGCGGTGCTCTGGTGGGCAGCACAAAACGATGCTGCATTTATAAGAAGCACAAACCTAATGTCAGGAAGATGGCTTCTTGAAGAAATAGTTGAAGAACTTGGAGAGGTCCCATATTACAGAAGCTCCGACTTATTCAAGCAATGCGTAAGACAATTAAAGCAGGAACCAAAGATAATAATAGTCGATGAGATAGATTACCTCACCGCCGACAGCCACGCCATTGAGACGCTTAGAGATATTCACGATAAAACGAGTGTCCCCATAGTCCTTGTAGGGATGGGGCAAGCGGATAAAAAGCTTATGAGATACAGACATCTTTATGATAGAATTTCTGAGAAATTAAAGTTCGAACCTTTTAGCCAAGGTGATATTAAAGGCATAGTCGACCAACTCTGCGAGGTTGAAACAACTGAGTGTGCCATAAACTATATTTACAACAAAACAAATCGATTCAGGCAAATAGTGAAGCTGATTAATAAAGCAGAGAATATAGCAAAGGCAAACGGCTTGAGCGTAATAGACGAAGTAACATTAAAGGAGTTTATCAATGACGATCCAATTGAAACTGTTAAAGCTAGCAAAAAATCTAAATAAGTTTTCGTTTGATGAGTTACTTATTATTAGTGAAGTTAGCGAAAATGAAGCAAGAGTTTTTATTGAAGATGCCTTATCAAATGACATTATAAAACAAATTCAAAATGACCAATATATTTTTATTAAAAATACGATTCAGGCTAAGCCTACTAAAAATATCGAGAACAAAAAAGAACAGACTGAAATCAAGATATTTAAGCCAACTTCAATTGCTGACCTTATAGACCCTCAAAAACAAAAAACAGAATATGAAATTTTTACGAATGCCCCTGAGTATGCTCAAAGAAAAGCTATAAAATATTTGCTTGCGTTTAAAGCTGGCAAGAATTGTCGGGGAAGAGAATTGAGACGTTTTTTAGAAATATGGAACAGTCGCTACCCTGAATACAAAATGTCGTATGCAAGTTATAGCAGAAATAAAACCAACTATTTCCATTATGGAATTAGTTCAATTTTGCCCGATTATGGGCATAATAAGTATAATTCCGTTATTCCTGATGATATCTATTATAAATTTCGTGATTTATATTTATCCCCCAAACGGTTATCTGCCAATCAATGCCTAGAAATAATCAGACAAGAAACAGCTGATAGTGAAACTGATATGGGGTTACAACTCCCCTCTATTCAATCATTTTTGAGGAGAGTAAAAAAAGAATTTAACAGAAAGGAACTTGAATATTATAGGACAATGCCCTTGGAAATTCCTGATTTTATAAACCTGATAAAAGGGAAAGAGGCTGTTCCTCTGAAAAAACAAAAAGAAAATAAATTTAATTTTGAAACCTTCACGCAAGCCTGCGAACAATTTATAGAATCTGATTATTGCAAAAAATTAAAACCCTCAAGTTTTTTATCTTATAAGGGGTATGTTCAAAACCAATTAATACCATATTTCAATAATACAAAACTGGAAAATATTACAACTTCAAAGGTCAATAAATTAAAGCAAAAAATGTTTGATGAGGGACTTACTACCTCTACCGTGATTAAATATATTAATGTCCTAATGTTGATATTAAATAGCTACTATCCAGCACACAAAATCTCCGATTCAGTCAAGGAAATTAATGAACGGAATTATTATCAGGATATGCGGATTCTTGAACTAGACGAAGTTAAAAAACTTCTAAAAACAGCACAAAAATATTATCCTGATTTTTATCCAATGCTTTTAACCGCGGTATCTACAGGAATGACGAGGGGCGAATTATTGGCTTTAACTTGGCAGGATGTTTTATGCGAAGAGAAGAAGATAAAGGTCAATAAAAGCCTTTATAAGGGGAAAATTGTAAAACACAGAACGAAGAATTCGGCTAGGAATATCGATATTTCAGATGACCTAATAACTGTAATCAAGGCTTGGCAAAATGAATGCGTAAAAGGCCAAGGGGATTTCATATTTCCAAATTCAGAGGGTGAAGCTCAGGATCCTGACAATATGATAAAACGCAGATTTATCCCAACCGTCAAAAAATCGGAAGTCCCGCCAATTCGATTTATCGATTTAAGGGACATCTACGCCTCGCTGTTAATCAAACAAAACCTGCCTCTGACTTACATTCAAGAACAACTAGGGCACAGCTCGCCGCAAGTTACAGCGGAAAGGTATAAATTCTTGCTCGACAAGCAGCAATTCAAAAGCTTGAATATTTTGGAGGGAGTGTTATAGAAATTGACCTTGTTAAGGCTGTCCGAAATTGACGTACGATTGTGTTATTATTAGATTATTAAAAGGGGATAATTAATGGGTGATATGATAACAATAAAATGTCGTAAGTGTCCTTACGAGCAAACAATATATAGTGGTGCAGGAATGGACTCTAGGACTCGACTATTTTATTGCCCAAAATGTTATAAAATAGAAGAATATGGCTTGGATCGGGACGAGATGGACAATGTTATACCCGGTAATTGCACTAAATGTGGGCAAATATTGAAGCCCTTTAGCTTTGACGTAGAAGGTCATAACCCAAATAAACAGTTTTGGGATAAAATGGCTATAAAATATAAGCAAATGGGTGAATCTTACAAAACAAAGGGTTCGTACGACCCGAATGATTTTAAAGAAGAAAATAAGAATTTCGGAATGGGCGAAATAACGCCTTCAGTTATTTTAAAATGTCCTGAATGTAAAAGCAAAGATATAGAATACTCTTGGGACGGGCTTTGGGATTAATCAGAGTCTTTTCTTAAATAAAATCATACTTGAGTTAAGGCCATAAATATTTTTTTTAATTGTTCAGTTAGTTTTTCATTTTGGGCTTTTAAGTCTTTTCTCAAATCAATACAAGTTGAATAAATAAATTTGTTTTCCTTTTCACTATTTAATTTATGCTTCCACATAAATTGTTCTTCAACGATTTGAGGGTATATCAAAACAGCTTGATTTGTATTGTGCAAAGACTCATATGCGACCATTTGGTAAACATCTGCTGGAGCAAAATAATTTCTTTCGCCATCGTGCATTTTATATTTAGCATCAAATATAATCTCCGGTCCATCAACTAAGCTAACCAAAATATCCAATTCAGTTCCGCCAATTTTTGTAGCGCCCTCTAAGGACTCTCCAAACAAATTAGCAGAGTCCTTGAAAAGCATTTTGCCTTTCTTTTCTTTAATCCCAGCAATGCCAAGATTTTCTTTGTTTGTTTTCATAAACCTAAAAATAAACTCTTCAAATAATTTATTCATATCCCAAACAATAGCAAGGGACCTGAAGGTTCGACCACTCATTTCGAATGAGGAATTACCTAAAAACATTAATGCAAGCTCAAAAGGGTATTCAAAAGTTTTTTGAGTTCTGGATAAAACAATTTTCTTTGCTTTTTGAAAATCAATTTGCTTAAAGCTAACATCAATTAGTATATTTTCGATAAACTTGAGCTTTTTCTGATTTTCATTTGTTGTAGTAATCTTCTTCAGCATAATGGTAACGAACAAAAAAGCCTGATTCAATGCAATATCTTCACAAAATTCATCATAAACACAATGAAACTTAGCTTTATTGCAAATGTTTTGTTTTATATTGCCGTTAAAGTTTAATTTACCCTTTATAAAATTGAGATTATCCTCTTCTCTTTTGTAATTTTTGGGCACAGACTTTAAGTAGCCATCTAACAATGATGTCGTATAACTAGAGATAAGTACCTCAAGAAAAGGGTTATTTGACTTTGACAAGCTGGAGATAGTGCTCTCTTGAACTTGCAGGCGCTTGGTGAATTTAAGCATATGGAAGAGATTCTTTAAAACAATTTCTTTATCGTCTCCATCATGAGCTAAAAACTTTGGTAAAATTTCAAATTGATAATTTTTGTATTTAACTACGCCAACATGATTTTTAGCCTTAAGATGATTTTTTTGAAAATCAAAAACATTGGATAATTTATTTTTCAACAAAAATCTTTCTAATAAGGAGAAGTCCTCTGAATTAAAACAATCTGAAATATCAGCATAGTCTAATTTTCCATGTTCATATATCGTTTTAACTTGGCATTTACTCATCATTTCCCTTTAAAGATTGAATGGCTTTTATAAAACTATCATTGTCTAAAAATTCGTTGGCAGTCTTAAATCTATAAACTTCATTTTCTACAAAGTCACATTCTTTCAACGATTTTGGTATTGCGATTTTTTCAATGAAAGGGCTTATAATCAATTTTAATTTATCCCATTCATTAAAGAAATATTCATTAAAAAGAGGAATTATGCTGCCAAACCAAGTATCTTTCAGTGATTCAATATTATCTTCACCCATAAAATAGCTGTGCCCTACTTGGTGGTCACGGTCAAGTAGGTAGCATATTTTTGTATTCAAATCTTTAAAAATATCTTTGAAGTCAATACCATAATCATTCACTTTATCAACCCTTGGAAGCATCTCAACGAATTTAAAACGTCTTCTGAGTGCTATATCAACAGAAGCAATCGAACGATCAGATGTGTTCATAGTTCCTATTACATATAAATTCTTCGGGATGCCAAAAGGCTTTTGGGAATATGGCAGTGTCACTAACAGTTCATTATTTTTTACTTTTATATTTTCAAAGTTAAATTCCCCATTAGGTTCAACTCTTTTGTCCTCCTCTATCAACGTAATTAATTCACCCAATATTTTAGAAATATTTCCACGATTAATTTCATCTATTATCAAAACATAATTATGATTGGGATCCGAGTTAGCTTTTATACACATTTCTTTAAATATGCCATTTCTCAATTCATAGGTGATTTCATCCGAATCGTCATCCAAATTTGGTCTGATTCCTTCAACAAATTCCTCATAAGAGTACGATTGGTGAAACGTAATGAACTTACAGAATTTATCAATACCAATATCCTTTTTGTTTTTTGACTTACCACCCTTTAACATTGTCAATTGCGGTTCTAATTCTTCTTCAACATATTTGATTCCGTCAGCAGTAAGGAACCACTTAGCATCCTCTGTCTTTTCAAATATTGCGGGCGGGGTCTTCTTTGCATAATTGACCAAAGTCGATTCGACATTTGTGTGTATTTGTAATTGGGCAGAAACAGTCAAGTAAACATTTTTTGAGCTTCTTGTCGCACTGAACGCCGAAACAATGTCTTGATTTTCCAATTCTTTAACCTTATATTTTTCACCTGGCCCATTTAAATACATTGATAGAGCTATTGCAGAGTACCAATATAAATCTTTTACAACTTCATTTATCAAGTTATTAGCCGATTCTAAATTTGATTCTTGAAATAAATTTTTCAAAATTTCTTCTTTAATCGACTTCGTTTTATAAGTCTTGCCTGTGCCAGGAGGTCCATACAGAATTTGGTTTAATGGTTGCACCGTTTTTACATTGCTTTTCATTTCATCCTCTTTCAACGTTAATCGTTCTAATTCATTACATAAACCCGGCCATGGCGTTATGTTTGTTAAGGTTTTGACCGCAAAGTCACCCTCATTTGACTCTTTTCTATTCCAAGGCCCACTAGGTAACCAATTTACATTTCTAAGGCTACGGTATTCATTCCTTGTTCTATCAAATATATATTCTGATGTAACAATACCTCTTCCAACTATTTCAGAGTTACCTTTTTTTGCATAAACAACATCTCCAACGTTCATTTCATTTGCAAATTCCCAATTTGCTAGGGCATTATTTTTAAATGAACTATCGGAATTATTAAGTTCTTGAAGTCTTTTTACAATTTCTTCTTTTGTTTTATATTCGCTTAAGTCTTCTAGTTCATCCCAACCAATTGCCATAATACCCTTCTTAGAAAATTCTGCCCATTTAGATGCATCCTTACCTGGAGAATATGTCCAATATTTCTTGGGTGTAGATGAAGATAATGCAATGCCTTTTTTATCATAGTAAATAGTTGCTTCTAAGATTTGCTTGGCAATTTCTAAGTCGTCTTGATTATAAACATTATATGTTGCATTTTTTGTCCAGTTACTTTTATCTGGGGCTATTTCCACTTTGTTTTTTAAATATTCGTTTAGGGCTCTTACGTCTGCACCTATCTGGAATCTATATTTTTGGGTCTGAATATGTCCGACTTCAACTAGCAAATTATTCATATATAGTCCAGTATAGCCCTTTTTCCCATTCGATTGTTCATATCCCTCTGTATCTTTTCTTGTGGCTCCTAATCCTACGCCATAGTTCAAAAGGTCTTCTCTTAGGTTTGCCATTAATGTATAATCCAATTTCCCCTTTTTTCTTTCAATTTCTATCTTATCCCATGCCTGCATTGAAAGTTCAAATGGCGTTAATCCCATTTTTTCGCCTAATTTTTGTATGCTATTAAATTCCGTATAATCTTTTACTCTTAAAGTGTAGTCAAGATATGAGAGCATTGTGCCATCACAAGAGTAATATTTATTTGGCTTGCAAATGTACATAAATTGACTTAATTTACCAAGCCCAATATTATCAAATTGTACTATTTTATTAAATAGCATTTCGTCAACACTAGAATCATTTACAGCATTTGCAAAAGTCCATAAATCATCAACTACTTGCTCTAATGACTTTGTTTTGTAGTATTCATATATATAAATAAAATTACCTCTAGGAAAAGCTGGAATAGCATAATTATCTTTTGGCACTTCTGCCTCAACCCCGAATGTATCTTTAGCTATTTTGCATCTCTCATAAAAAATTTTAGATCCTCCATTGATACATCCAATATAAGAGAGTGGGTCAATTCTATCAAGATCTACCCAACTACCAGATTTAAACGATTTAAAACTTTTATATAACTCTATACTGTTTGAAGTTTTACATATTTTATCAAGTAATTCTTCAAAAAAAGGTACCCACGTGAATTTATCCTCTGTCATTCTATACTCCCTATAATATATCTAATCTACATAACTGCTTATAACCACAGAATTTGCACTTGCTTTCTTCACGTTCGATTGGTGCAAAGTTTAGGTGGTTGATGTTTTCGTACGTGCTTATAATCTTCTCTTTAATATTATCATTATCTTCATTTAAAAGTGTCTTAAAGAAGCTCTTGTCGTGTTCTTCTACGAAAATCAAGCCAACTTGAGAAACTTTCGTTCCGACATTTTGGATTTCAAACGCGAACTTGTAAAATCTGAGCTGATTCAAATAAGATTCATAATCTTGTCCGTCGGCAATTTTTGTCTTTGATTTTGCAGAACCTGTTTTGTAGTCATACAATGAATAAGTTCCATCATTATTGGTTTCGATTCTATCAATAAATCCTTTGTTGAAATAGTTCTCAACCGGCACATATTCAAGCTTGTATTCAGTCGCAAAAACTCTTTCAGGTGAAGTTTCCATAAATCTTGGATAGTAATTTTTTAAGCTATTAACTCCACGTTTTTCATATTCATCCCTTTTTAGTTGAGAAACAAATTTTTGATTACCCAATTTTTTCACAAAGGAATCATTAAAACTGCTTTGCGTTGGATAAATTCCCTTTTCTTTCGCCTCTGTAATCGCCCACTCAAGAGTTTTGTGAATCGCACTACCATAGTTTGCCGCTTCCCATTCGCTGTCCATAACTGGTATTTTAATTAAATTGGAATACAAAAAGCTTCTCGGGCAATTTAAATAAGAGTTCAACGAGCTTGGGCTTAATATAAAGTCCTTTAATCGAGCCCTCAATTCGTCCACAAACGCCTGCTGATGGTTGAACTGTGCGACTGTG
>CAISJE010000019.1 GCA_903885635.1 uncultured bacterium | reverse complement strand
TCGTAACCTCGTGTCGAAAAATTTTCCTCGTCGTCGACAAGTCGACACCCTCCCTTCTAAGGCTCGCAAACTCGCTAAGAAGAGGAGCTGCCGCAAGTGAGGAGGAGGTGCGAACGCCTATTGCTAAAGGATTTTGACCTTAATTGATTTCTGGTGATTAGTTACAAATTTGCCTCCTTTCGTATCATTTCAACACAATAATTCTTAAGTGTGATAAAAACACCTAAGTATTAATACTGACTTGTATAAAAGCCTCAAATAATAAATAATTATTTTAATTATTAAGTAAAAAGGAAGAATTATGCCACAATACGGAAAATCAATAAAAACAAAAACCGAAGATTACAAAAAACTAATTTTAGATTTGTCAAATTATATAAATCCTGTTTCGAAAGAAAAAGAAATTTTTACACGTGAAGATATTGCAAAAATGTCACAGAAAGAATTTGAACAGAACGAAGATAAAATCATGATGCAGATGAATTCTATCGGTGTTCCCACTGATGAAGATTTAAGGACAAGTCAAAATCAAGATTACGAGAATGATGATACAGCACAATGGATATGGGTTTTAGATGATACCAAAAAAACGCATTGTGATTTTTGCCTTAGCATGGAAGGTGAAACCTTTGAAAATGAGGAAGATGCACCTGAAATTCCTGTACATTACGACTGTGGTTGCCAGTTAGTTAAATTTGTTACTTCTTGAATATGTTTTGATTATAATGACATCATGAAGTTTAAATTTTTAATAATTTTATTCTTGAATATTTTTATTGTTCAAAATGTTATGGCACAGCAAATTTTGCCTGCGGATATCCAAAGACATACTGAAATTATTTATGCCGCAAAAACTGGCGAGGTTGGTAAAACTTATTTTTACTGCCAAAATGGCAATAAATGTTCAACTGAACAAGTTGTCAGAGAATATTATAAAAATAAGGACTATTCTGTTATGCGTGCGGAGTATGCGTTCTGGAAAGGAATGTTTATACTCGCATTTTTAGATGAACTATATCCGGAAAATCACTATACATCTTATGGTAAAACGGGAGTCTTTCATGATATGGCACTTTATAAAGACAAAGAAGCGGATTTAGTAAAAAAATGTGCCTATATAAAAAATACTGATTTAAAAGAATTTATAAATTCCCAAATTAAAAAACATGAAGCTGGTGCATATATAAGAGACCTTGATGAGTGGGAACTTGAAGGCTATAAGAATCCGACTGAATATTTTAAATCGCCAATTGTACAGGAATTTTTGACAAGAATTGATAATAAAACTTTTTACAAAATGGTAAATAGGATTTTTCAGGATAGAAGAAATAATACAGTTGGGACTCCTGATTATATCGTATGGAATAAAAAAGAAATGATTTTTGTAGAAGTAAAACGAAAAAATGAGAAATTAAGCGAAGACCAAATTGGGTGGGGCGAATTTTTAATACAAAATAAAATTTTATATAAAGTTGTTAGAGTTGAAGGTCAAAAACTTCCGAGTTTTCATGTCACACTACATTGAAGCTTATCTGTAATCGGCTTTGCCTCAACAGCTTAGCTTCAATTACGGAGACAAGCTCACTAGGCTCATTCTTCGCCTGTTCGTTTTGTCAAACCTTGATACACTTATGTCAAACTCCGTGACACATAACTACAGTACTGTGGGCGGGAAAATTTGCATAAAAGAAGAGGGTTCTCTCTGAACTCTCTTCTTTTAAAAATGGTGGGCGTTAAGAGACTCGAACTCCCGACGTCTTCCTTGTAAGGTAAACTTGAAACCCTATTAACTATTTTTATTATTTTTACCATTTTTACACATCCAACAAAATCAAGGTTTTTGAGCTCGGTTTTTGTTTTATGATTTTTTCAATCTTCATTATTTTTATAAATTTTGTGAG
>CAISJE010000018.1 GCA_903885635.1 uncultured bacterium | reverse complement strand
TCGTAACCTCGTGTCGAAAAATTTTCCTCGTCGTCGACAAGTCGACACCCTCCCTTCTAAGGCTCGCAAACTCGCTAAGAAGAGGAGCTGCCGCAAGTGAGGAGGAGGTGCGAACGCCTATTGCTAAAGGATTTTGACCTTGATTAGTTCCTGGTGATTAGTTACCATTTGAAGCCTAACTTTAACATGAAATGGATTATACTTTGAATGAAATTCGGTATTAATTAAAAAGTGGCGAACCTGAGAGGTTCGCCGCTTTTTTAAAAATTAAATATTTTTATTTTTAGTTAGAACAAGGGCATTTGCAATCATCGCATTTAACATTTTTAACAACGCATCTGTCTGTCCAGAATTTATACCAGTGAGCTCTTTTAGCACTTAAACAGCTATCACATTCATTGTTGCATTTGTAGCAGCAAGTTTTGTCTTCAAAGATTTTCCACCAAGTACATTTACATTTTGGTCTGCAAGTTCCGTCATCGCAGGATGGGCATCCGCATTTACAAGGGTCGCAAGGTGCTGCAGGACAAGGGCATGCGGTTGCACAAGGATTGCAAGGTGCTATACAAGGGTTACAAGGGGTTGCGCAAGGTTGAGCACATGGTTGTGCGCAAGGACAAGCCGCCTGAGTTACCTGAATACCCACAGCCAACGCAACCAAGGTAAACAAAGCTACTAATGTTTTTTTCATAATAAAATTCTCCTTCTTTTGTCTCAGGCATAACGGCCTAGAGTTTATTAATACTACTATTTTCTAAAATAAAATTCTTCCTTACTTCTATTTTATACTCAGGTAAATAAAAAACTATATCTGGTTGGGTGATATTTATGGATAGTTTTAGAAATGATAAAAACGCATGATGAATAAATTTCACCATGCGTTTTATTCGTTTCAAAAGGCTATTCGCCCTAAGTTATCTTATTAATTACAGCATTTAGAGCAACAATTCTTATTCTCCCAGAACTTCCACCAGCTGCATTTTTTGCGACAGCCACAACCGCAGCTGTTGTCACAGCAGGAATTATTACAACAAGAGTTGCAATTTGTAGTTTGGCATGGGCAAGCGTACCCACATGGCGCAGATTGTACATATCTTGGGGCGCATGGTGCAGGAAGGGCGCACGAATTACAAGGTGCAGGCATTGAATAGGAGCTGGCACAAGGACATGGGTTTGAACAAGGACAAGCGGCGAATGATTGAGTACCAACAAACATTGTTGTCAAGAAACCCAATAATAATAACGTTTTTTTCATGATTAATTTCTCCTTCTTTAACTGTTTAAGTTTTGTAGTCGTAGTGAACCTACTAAGTTAATTTTATAATCATCGAAAAAAAAAACTATATAGGTGCGGGCAGTATTTATAAATTTATGTAGTCCCAAATAATAGCCACCTGACTAATGGACAAGAATACTTTATTTTAGAAGCCCCCTACAAAAGCGATTAAAATCACTTTTGCCACTTTGCCTCAAACTCGTTGGTTTTCGTTCACAGCTTGAAGTACAATTATAAATTTGTAAAGTAGTAGATTGTTAGATTTTTTTGCGTTAGAATGCTCCTATAAAGGGAGGCTATAATGAAAAACTTAACTAGCACAAAAATAATAGCAACATTGGGGCCAAGCTCCGACACAAAAGAAAAAATAAAAATGCTTACAAAAGCCGGTGTGACAATGTTCAGGTTGAATTCATCACACGCAGATGAGGCAGAGCATTTAAGACGGCTCAATTATATTCGAGAAATTGAAAAAGAAGTAGGATATCCGATTCCGACGTTATTGGACTTGCAGGGGCCTAAAATCAGGGTCGGAGTTTTGGATGACCCGATTGAATTAATTCAAAATTCGATTGTCAAATTCAGGCATCAGGAAAAATATATTGATGGGATTATTCCTGTTGATTATGCTGGCATTGCCAAAGATGCAAAAGTCGGCGAAAAGATTTTGATGGATGACGGAAAACTTGTTTTAGAAGTTGTTCAAATAGAAAATGGTGTTCTTAGTGCTAAAGTTCTTTGCGGGGGATTATTGAAACAAAGAAAAGGGATTAATATCCCCGGCTCCACGGGAAGTATTAATGTACTTACCGAACGTGACATTCAGTATGTCAAATTTGCGGTAGATAATGAAATAGACTACCTTGGTTTGTCTTTTGTGCGTGACGGCAAAGATGTTATGGAACTGAGAGAATTAATAAAACAACATAACGGAAAAACAAAAGTTATTTCTAAAATCGAAAAACCGCAAGCCTTAAAAAATATTGACGACATTATCCTCAAATCATCGGGTATAATGGTCGCACGCGGAGATTTGGGGATAGAAATTTCACCCGAAAAAGTTCCAATTGTGCAAAAAGAGATTATCCAGAAAGCTAACGCCCAAAGAAAGGTGGTAATCGTTGCAACGCAAATGTTGGAATCAATGATAGAACAACCCATCCCGACTCGGGCTGAGGCTTCTGACGTTGCAAATGCTATCATCGACGGAACGGATGCGATTATGCTTTCGGGCGAAACTGCGGCAGGCAAATATGCCGTTGAAGCAGTTAAAATGATGCGCTCTATCGCTCAAAACGTTGAAAACAGTAAAATTATGAAACATAATTGTTATCCTCAAGACCTGATTGATTGTTGTAAAGACGATTCTATAGCGATTTGTATGGCGATTGTTGATATGGTTGAGAAAATAAATGTCAAAGCTATTTTGACTCTTACCGCAAGCGGATATACGCCAAAACTTTTATCAAAAGCGAAACCGAGCGTGCCTATTTTTAGCTTTTGTCCGAGTTACAGAAACAGTCGCAGAATGATGTTGTATAGTGATGTTTATCCTATTGAAATGGAATTAAGCGGTGGGATTAACCAACAAACTCTTGAAACGCTTGATAAATGCCTAATCGAACGGTTTAAATTCAAAAGCGGAGATAAGGTTATCTTCACAGGCGCTTTGCCTGACTTGCTTGTAGGCAAAACAAACTTTATAAAATTACACGAAATTGAAGGGTAACAATGACAAACGAAGAAACTTGGAAATTACCTGAAAACCCATGGCCAGCTACGCTGGCCGTCATGCTCGCGACATTCATTTTTGTACTGGATTCGACAATCGCAAACGTTGCGCTTCCACATATGGCGGGAAGCTTCTCATCAAGCAACGAGGAGGCGATGTGGGTTTTAACAAGCTATATGATAGCAAGCGGAATAATTTTACCTTCTGTTGGTTGGTTTAGCGGCGTTTTTGGAAGGAAAAAGTTTTTTATAGCCTGCGTTTTGGTTTTTACAATCGCCTCTTTTCTTTGCGGCTTGGCGACAACTCTTGATCAGATGATTTTGGCTAGGATTTTGCAAGGGCTTGGCGGGGGTGCTATTTTACCGATTGCTCAGTCGATTTTGTTGGAAAACTTTCCGTTTGAAAAAAGAAGGATGGCGATGTCTGTTTTTGGGGTCGGGGTTATTATCGCACCTATTATCGGACCTGTTTTAGGCGGTTGGATTACGGATAATTACTCTTGGCACTGGATTTTTTACATAAATGTTCCTCTGGGGTTTTTGGCGGCTTTTCTTGCAAAAATGTTTATTGAAGACCCTCCTTATGCAAGAAAAAAAACAGGGCAAAAAATTGATTTTGTCGGTTTTGGGTTTTTAATATTGTGGCTTGTTTGCCTGCAAACGGTACTTGATAAGGGGCAAAACAACGATTGGTTTAATGCTCCTTGGATTTGTTGGACTTTTGCTGTTTCAATGTTTTCAATGTTGGCGTTTGTTTATTCTCAACTTGTTAATGAAAAATCAATAATTGATTTAAAAGTATTTAAGGACAGAAACTTTACTTTTGGGACTTGCCTGCTTGTTTTGACTATGGCGGTGTTGTATTCCTCAATTGCAATTATGCCTTTATTTTTACAAAACCTTTTGAGATATAGTGCATTTTTAAGCGGATATAGCATGATGCCAAGAGGAATAGGAAGTGTGATAGCCATAATTATTACGGGAATTTTCGCAAAAAAAATCGACGACAGGCTTTTAATTGCGATAGGTTTATCGCTTTTGGGTGCTTCCAGTATGATTTTTGGCGGTTCTAATTTGCAAATATCAATGATTAATATTATTATCCCAAACTTTATTTTCGGCTTGGGCATGGGATTTTGCATGATTTCATTGAGCACGATTTCTGTTGTAACTTTAAAAAACTCCCAAATGACCAACGCTACGGGGATACAAGCTTTACTCAAAAATATTGGGGGCGCGATTGGGATGTCGATTGTGGCAACAATGTTGACAAGATTTGCTCAAGTGCACCAAAACAGTATGGTAGGATACTTAAACCCGCTAAATCCGGTTTTTAAAGCCAAAGTTGGAGCTATGACTGCTGCGTTTTCACAATATTCGCATATTTCTTTAGCCACACAAAAAGCGAATTTTCTAATATATGTCGATTTATTAAAACAATCAAGCCTATGGGCGTTTATGGATGCGTTTAGGATTTTCGGGCTGATTTGCTTTTTAATAATCCCGCTTTTATTCTTCATGAAGCCAAGCGGAACATCAAACGGCGATAGTGATATGTCGGCTATGCATTAAACTTTCGGGGATTGAAAAAACGAAAATTTAATGTGTAAAATACTTTTGCAGTATAATTAATTTTATAAAGTAGGTTGGGCTTGCCAGCCCAACAACATAAGAATTTTAGGAAATATACATTAAACAAAAGGAGCTTTTTATGAATATTTTTGAAGATATTAAACTCGCTGGAATTGATAAAAACGGCGAAGAAAAAGAATATGTGCTTGCCGATTTGGCGGGAACAATTGTTCTTTATTTTTACCCGAAAGACAACACCCCCGGATGCACGCAAGAGGCATGCGATTTTAGGGATAATTTCAACAGATTGACAAGCAAAGCAACTGTTATCGGCGTAAGCCCAGACAGTATTAAAAGCCACCAAAAATTTCAAAAAGACCACGAGCTGAATTTTATTTTGCTTTCAGACCCTGAACACGTTTTGTCCGAGAAATTTGGAACATGGCAAGAAAAATCTATGTATGGTAAAAAATATATGGGTATTAATCGTTCGACTTTTATAATCAAAGACGGTTTGATTACAAAAGCTTGGAAAGACGTAAAAGTAAAAGGCCACGTGGATGAAGTCATAGAAAGTTTGTAGAATAGACCATGGAAGTAGTTTTGGAGAAAAATTTAAAAGAACAGTTTGAGCAATTAGAAAAAGGTGCTCAAGGCAATATCGCTATGGCTCAAATTAATCCGACCCCCGCAAATATTGAAAAAAACGCCAAAAAAGTCATGAAATACATAAAGAAAGCGGAAGAAATTGGCGCCGATTTGGTTGTTTTTTCCGAGTTGACCTTGATGGCTTATCCGATAATGGACACGATAGACAGACATCCTGTGATTGTTGAAGAAAATATTAAATGGCTGAAAGAAATCGCCAAGCTTATGGGCAAAACACACGCAGTTGTCGGGTTTGTCGAACCGAGAAACGGCGAAAAGATTGGGAAAAGATATTATAATTCGGTGGCAGTTTTAGGTGAGGGAAAAATAAAAGCAATCGTAAGAAAAAGCCTACTCCCTACCTATTCAGAATTCAATGATTACAGATATTTTGAACCTTCTCCGGTTGTAGGTTGTCAGCCTGCGGGCAGTTTGGGCGACTTTGGGCAGGATAAAATCAAAAAAACAGACGGGCTTATTGAAATAAATGGACTTAAATACGCGATTGTAATATGTGAAGACGGCTGGAATGACAAGGAATTTTTCGCTAATCCGATGTATGAACTCGACCCTGTCGCGGAATTGGCAAAACAAAAACCCGATGTGATAATAAATTGTTCCTCCTCACCGACTCGAAGCAAAAAAGAACAGCTAAAGCACAATATGTTTTCTTTTGTCGCAAAAAAATATAACACACCGATTGTTTATGTGAATCAGGTAGGGGCGATTGACGATATTTCTTTTGACGGCTCAAGCAGGGTTTACAACAAGAACGGCGAGTTAATTTCTCGCGCAAAATCATTCGAAGAACAGTTAACTATCGCAAACCCAATTAAATCTCAAGGACAAATTTACCCCTTAACAAAAGGATTAGAAAAAACCTTGACACAGCAAAAAGTCTTTTCGCTTGACTATGAGCCCGATTTAGAACGAACTTATAAAACAATAATTCAGGGGATAAGGGATTATTACAGCAAAAATTCGCTTAAAAGAGCAGTATTGGGTCTTTCTGGCGGGCTTGATTCTTCCGTTTCGGCTGTTTTATTGGCAGATGCTTTGGGTGCAGAAAGTGTTTTTGGCGTAAGTATGCCATCGAAAATAACCAGCAAAGAAAGCAACGAAGATGCAAAAATTTTAGCCCAAAATCTCGGAATAAAATACGCCGTTGCACCGATTAAAGAAATGGTTACTACCATAAATGAGCAGCTTGAGCCTCTTTTTGAAAAAGTTGAAGCAAAATGGAACGGCAACAGATATGAAAATTCTTACGTTCAAGATAATGTTCAAGCGCGCTCGCGCGCGACTTTACTGTGGGGAATAAGCAACGAATTTTCGGCGACAATTCCCATTGCGACCTCGGATAAATCAGAACTTTACATGGGTTATGCGACAATTAATGGTGATATGTCGGGCGGATTTGCACCGATTGCGGATGTGCCTAAGACAAAACTTTTTGCGCTCGCAAGATGGCTTAATAAAAACAGAAGACAAAAAAATGCTATCCCGGATGCAGTAATTTTAAAACCGCCGGGGGCTGAACTTGCGATTAACCCTGAGACAGGAACTTATCTTAAAGCAGAAGACGCACTTATGCCTTACGAATTTTTGGATGAAGTGATTTGGCGGATTGAAAATAAGCACGAGAGTTATCACGACATGATTGATGATAAATTTTTATATGAAACAAAAAATAATGTAACGCCTGAACAAAAAAAAGAATGGCTTGATAAATTTTATAAACGCATGTCAGGGGCGTTGTACAAATGGTCAATTTTACCTCCGTCAGTGATTGTCGAAGGGCGTTCAATCAACAAAAATGATTATAGGCAGCCGATAACTTCAGGGGAAATCGATTACAAAGGGCAAGAGGTAAGTAAGATTGCTGAAAAATTGAGAGAAATTTAATGGAGGGTTTGCTTTTCTAAGAAAAGAGCAAAAGTAAAAAGTCTTGTGGAATCTAATTTTATTCACCTGAGTTATTACTAAGCTTGGCTTCCTTTAAGTTTTTTATTTTACTTACAGCTACGAAGCATTCTTTTTCTCAAAGTCTTTTCCGCCGACTATTTTCAGGTGTCTTTGTTCACCTTCGCCGACGCTTTGGCTTGCCAAATTATGTTGTTCAATAAGCTCATGTTGTAATTTTCTTATCTTTTGGTTTTGAGGCGTAAGCTCTATGTGTTCCTCACCCTCCAATATTTTTGCAATAGCGGCTTTAGCCTCATCGAGCGCTCTTTCCGCCTCATCATAGTACCCCTGTAGCGTTTCGGAGGCTTCCTGGATGCCGAGTGCTTCTTTTATCACTTTTTGAATTTGGGACATGGAATTGGTTTTTACGTAAAAAACTTGTATCCGATAATCATTTGCGACACTCAGAACTTTAGCCCCTCCCTTTGCGAAATTTTTATGCGCAATTACAATATCGGCATCCTCAACGTTTCTGGTAATCTCTGCGTTCAAATCAAGTCGTTCAATAACCTTTTCTACGATACTTCTTGAAACCGCATAAATATAAATCTTTTTGAATTTTTTAACTTCTTTAACGTAATCCTGCCTTGAAAAACTGAATTTCAAGCTGTCGGTGGGCGTTGGCAAAACCTTCTGCTCAATAGGCGCAATTTTTGCAGGAGCAATTTCTTCAATTTTTGACTCGTAAGTTTTGTCGACCTTTCTTATTTCAGGTCTGATTGGCCAGCCTCTTAATATGTAATCAACAGCTTCGGAAGTGTCTTTGTAAATTGCAAGAGTATTTCTGTCGATAATTTCGATTACGATATCGAAAGTCGGCTGTTTTTCTCTTTCCAAAACGGTTTTTTGACTTCCTCTGCGTTTTGCTTCATCATCACCTAATGTTACAGATTGAATTGAACCTACCAAATCCGATAAAGTCGGGTTTTTAATCAAGTTTTCAAGCGTATTCCCGTGAGCCGTTGCAATAAGCATAACCCCACGTTCAGCTATGGTTCTTGCAGCTTGAGCTTCTTCTTCCGTACCTATTTCATCCACTACGATTACTTCAGGCGTGTGGTTTTCAACGGCTTCAATCATAATATCTTTCTGAAACTCGGGCTGTCTGACTTGCATTCTGCGGGCTTTTCCGATTGCAGGATGTGGATAATCCCCATCCCCCGCGATTTCGTTTGAAGTATCAACAACAATTACTCTTTTGCCTATTTCATCAGCCATAAGCCTTGAGATTTCTCTTAACTTTGTTGTTTTACCGACTCCCGGACGTCCCAGAAATAAAATACTTTTCCCTTGTGTTACAAAATCTTTTATACATGCAATAGTCCCCGTAACAACTCTACCAATTCTACAAGTAAGACCTATAATTTTCCCTTGTCTGTTTCTTATTGCACTAATTCTATGGAGTGTTCCGGGGATTCCTGATCTGTTATCCGATGTAAAATCGGCTACCCGCTGGGTAATATAAGTTAAATCTTCCTCCAATATAGGCTCAACGCCAAAACAATCAATCTCCCCCCCGGAATGTCGGACCTCAGGCAATCTGCCTATGTCCAAAACTATTTCAATAACATCATTCATATTATCATAAGTTATGTGCCTTTTTACCTTTTGGGGCAAAATTTCAATTAACCTGTCCAGATCACTGTGAAATTGCACGTCATTCATATTTTTACCCTTTCTTTGAGAGTGTATTTACGGTTTGATTTTCTATCGCATGTTTACAACCTTTTTTGTTAATTCTTCTATTCACATTATACCACTTTTTGCTATTTTTACCCACTTTAATCCTACAGATAGTGGACTAATAGTTACATATCTTTATAAAGACAACCAGCTCGAAATAGTGTAATAATAACGCTTTTAGCTCTTGTAAATTTTTAATAAGCAGATTTGAAATAAGGTTTAAATCTTAAAAACCCTGTTTTTTTCGCAATATTTTTTAACAAAGTCTCCCGAGAAGGTAAAGAATCTTTTTTAGTGTAAAATTTTATAAAGTAGCTCCTATTAAGTAACAACTTTTGTTCTTTATGAGTTTTTAGGTATTTGAAAACTATAATGAGATAAACGATGGAAATAAAAAATACCTCTAATAAAATAAATTTCAAAGGAGTTCTTAAATTTTGTACAATTTTAGACCCAAGCAATGATTGTAAATTTGTTGAGAAAATATTTAAAACTACGTCGATCGAAGATGCAGCTTTTTTTCAAGAAGTTACAAAAGTGCTTAAAAACGGGAATAAAACCACAAAGCTTTCAAGATATGCTGCAGGAGATTTGTTTCAAATATTAAAACAAATAACGGATGCTCGAAATCTGCCAAATTATTTTACAAAAGTAAGGACTAAGGTAATAAGCCTAACAAGAAATGGACAGAGAATTATATACGATGATATGGAATGTTTTGAACGTTGTGGTTCAGGTGGGACACATGCTGAATTAGATTTAAGAGCCCCTGAAGAAATAAGAACAAGTATCCGAAATTTAATTTCAAATATTATCAACCCTCTAAATTATGTCTCAACTGAGAGATTAGAATATATACATTCAATACAATTCAGACTAAAGAAATTAAAAAATGTAGCCCTAGTAAAAGCAGAGTCAGAACTTGAAAGCTTTCTCGCTTACAAAGAGCATGACCCTGAAAATATGCCATTTTGATTTCCTGAAATCCCTCGAAAAACTTTCGCCTGTTCTATAATTCATTTTATATTTTTTCAGCAAGCGCAATGAATTCGATAAAATTTAACGGTAAATAATCGGCTAAGTTCATTGAGTTTGCGATTAATCCTTGAGTAATGCCCAAAACGCAGGCAGGACAAGATGTTAGTATGTAATCAGCATTCGTATCTTTTGCATTTTGCGCCTTGGTTAAGGAAATTTGCTCTGACAGTGCAGGGTTTTTTATCGCAAATTCACCGGAAAGCCCACAGCACTTATCAAACTCTTTCATCTCAATATATTCAACATTTTTTGACTTCTCTAAAAATTCTTTGATAAAATCAATGTTCTCTAAATGACATGGCTTGTGAAAGGTGAATGATACCTGTTTACTGAATTCAATATTCTTTATGTTTTTAACAATAAATTCATTAACGTTCATTGATTTTTCTTGGATTTTTGCAAGTTTTTTTAGTAAATTTTCATCCTCAATATAATCCCGATATTCTTTAAACGCATTTTGGCAACTTGCGCAGTCGGTTAAGAAAAAATCAAACTCCTCAGGGATTTGAGCAAGATTAAAAACAGCCTGCTCTTGGAATTGTTCGACATTTCCGCACGATAAAAACGGAACCCCGCAACATTTAAAATTAATAGGCAAAATCTTAACGCCCATCTTTGACAAAACATTCTCGGTAGCGTTTTTTGTTTTGGGATTAATATAATTATTTACACAACCTTTGAAATACACAATGGTGAGAGGTGAGAGGCGTTTTGGGTAAACGGTAAACGGTAAACGGTAAACGGTTACGAATTCGTTCGCCAAGATAACTTTTTTACCTAAATTACCCATTTTTAAGAAAATCGGATAAAATTTTCTCGCTAATTTGTCAAACTTTAAAAATCTATAACTATTTGTTGTAATTTTTACCATATTTAAAACGGATTCAAACACAAAGTTTGATTGAAAAAGTGAAATTATTTTTTTTTCAGGAGCTTGTTGAAAATACTCGGATTTTGCGGTTAAAAATATTTTTCTTGCATCAATATCGCTTGGGCAAAAATCTTTACAGGCATTGCATTTTAGGCACATATCAAGATATTTATTGACGTTTTTATTTAGCTTTAAATCGCCTTTGATAATTCCATTGAGCATAATAAATTTTCCGCGCGAAACGGAACAATCGTTGCCCGTGATTTTATAAACAGGGCAAACCGACTGACACAGCCCACATTTCGAGCATTTGTGTATTTCTTCTTTGTAATCAATTAATTTTTTCATTTTTAGTGTTGTAGACGCTTATTATTGCGTTTTTCATTTAATCTTATTTTCTCAACCTCTTCAGCAACTTCCTTACGAACTTGCTCTGCTACTTCTTTTGGTAATTGATTTATTAAATCTTCAGTTGTAATTTTATTATTCATGGCATTTCCCTTTTTAACTACCCCGTAATAGCACCAAGGCTTGCGCTTTGAACAGTTTTTGCATATCTCGCCAAATAACCGCTTTTTTCTTTTAATTCAAATGGTTTCATTTCTGATTTTCGTTTTTCAAGCTCTTTTTCATCCACGAGAAGCTCAATTGAGCGCTTGTTTATATCTATCTTTATTTTATCACCTTTTTTCACAAGAGCCAAAGTTCCCCCAACCGCTGATTCAGGAGAAATATGTCCGATACAAAGCCCTCTTGTGCCACCCGAAAAACGCCCATCGGTAATCAACGCTACGGATTTTCCAAGCCCTTTTCCGACTAAAAGTGAAGTAGGCGCAAGCATTTCTCTCATGCCAGGCCCGCCTCGCGGGCCTTCATAGCGAATTACAATGACATCGCCCGCTTTTATTTCATCATTTTCAATCGCCTGCATGGTCGCTTCTTCACTGTCGTAAGGGTTAGCAACTCCTTCAAATTCAAATACGCTTTCATCCACACCCGAAATTTTTATGACGGAACCGTCGGGTGCAAGATTTCCTTTTAAAACTCCAAGCCCCGGATTTTTTGTAATTGGTTTGTCAAAAGGTTTTACGACCTCATCATCCACCCAAGCTTTTTGAGCTATTTCTTCAATCGATAACCCAACGACATTTTTTGTATTTTTAAATTCCGGAGTTTTACCATAGATTGTTTTTATCGCACCGGGGATTGCGCCTGCATTGTGCAAATCGGTCATTGTAGCACTTGCAGAAGGGTCTAATTTAATAATTTGGGGGATTTTAAAACTTAATTCATCAAAATCTTCGAGTTTTAAGTCAACTCCCGCCTGATTTGCAATTGCAAGTAGGTGCAGAACGGAATTTGTCGAACCTCCAAGTGCCAAGTCCATTATAATCGCGTTTCTTATCGAATTTTTTGTTATCAAGTCCATTGGTTTTACATCATTGTTAATCGCATCCATAATCGCAAACCCGCTTTCAAAAGCGATACGTTTTTTCTGTGCTGAAACCGCAGCAGATGTGGCGCAGTAAGGTAAACTTAGCCCCATAACTTCAGTCAAGCAAGCCATTGTGTTAGCGGTGTAAAGCCCCTGACAAGAGCCCGCCGACGGACAAGATGCTTCTTCCATCTCATAAAGTCTTTCTTCCGTTATTTCGCCTGCTTTAAATTTTCCGATTGCTTCAAAGGAACCCTTTATCATTGTAAGTTTTTCTCTTTTACTGCAACCGTCAAGCATTGGTCCTGCAGTTACCATTACTGTTGGAATATTCAACCTCAGGGCACCCAAAATCATGCCCGGAGTTATTTTGTCGCAGTTTGAAAGCAGAACAATTCCGTCAAGTTGATGTGCTGCGGCGACGCTTTCAACGCAGTCGGCAATCAAATCACGCGAGGGAAGCGAATATTTCATCCCGCCATGTCCCATCGCAATCCCGTCACAAATTGCCGGAGTTCCGAAAATAAAAGCTTGACCACCCGCAGAATGTATCCCTTTTTCGATTTGTCTTTCTAAATCTCTCATGCCCGCATGTCCCGGAACCAAATCCGAAAACGAACTGGCAATGCCGATAAACGGCCTTTTCATTCCTTCTTTGCTCACGCCTGTCGCGTACAAAAGCCCCCTGTGCGGTGCTCGTGCTATTCCTTTTTTAATCGTATCACTTTTCATTTTTTTACTCCGTTTGGCTGAAGGGCTGAAAGGATGAACAGTTTTGCGCTGCTTGCAATTTCATACCTCCTTTATTCTATACCTCTTTTTGGGCTTGTTGCCCCCTTTACTTGTTACGTTTCTCTTTTTGCGTTTTACTTTTTACTTCGTTACCTTGGGCTTTTTGTTGGTAGGATAGCAATCCCATCCTACGTTATCGTTTTTTGCTTTGTTCTTTCAATAACTCAATAATTCTATCAAGAAACCAAATATTTTGTTATATTATATATTTCTGTAACTATTTACACCTGCATCGAGTGCCATAATATAATTGGCTAGGTTTAATTTGTATGGAATACAAATAGTTTCCATGCTGTGCTTTACACCTAATTCAAGTACATTTTTGTTGTTTTCAGGCGGTAAAATGACTTTAGCACCAAGACCTTCCAAGATAGCCTTTACAGGAATGAAAATATCCCCCATCATTGGAAATGAAACTATTTTAGTTTTAGTTTTATTTTTGTTCATACACTCCCGCATTTAAATTATAGGATATAAACAAAAAAATTCAAGGTTATTTAAAAGGTAACAATTACCAGAAGAAGCCACTAGAAAGTAAAAAGGAAAACAGAGGTATGGAGGTATGGAGGTATGGAGGTATAGAAGAATAGAGGTATAGAATTGTGAAAATCCGCAATCAAGCAAAAAAAGCCATACATCTATACATCCAGCCTTCCATTCCTCCAGAAAACCTATCAACCATACATTACCTGAACATCGTCGGGAGTATATTTTTGTTCTGCGTTCCATAAATCGAATTGCATTTGTAGCCCGAGCCACATTTCCGCTGAGGTCTTAAACGCTTTTGCAAGCTTTATTGCCATTTTGGGTGTCAGGGCAGACTTGGCATTAATTAAGTCCGAAGCTGTCGCCCTGCGTACTCCTATTTTCAGTGCAAATGCCGTTATGGATATACCTAACGGTTCGATATATAATTCTTTTAAAATTTCACTCGGATGTGGTGGGTTAAACATTTTTAAATCTTCGCTCATTTTTTTATCTCCTTAATGATAGTCTTCGTAATTTAAGATGTAGGCATTTCCGTCTTGAAATTTGAAGGTTATTCGCCAATTTGCTCTAACGGTTAGTGCAAAAATTTCTTTTTTATCACCTTTTAATTCATGAAGGTTTGCACCGACAAAATTAATATCTTCAACCGATTTAGCCTTATGAATAACTGCTAAGATAAGCCTCAAGCGTTTTACATGTTCTTGTAAAATCTTGGACGAATCTCCTTTTAGAAAAAGTTTTTCTAAGCCTTTATGTTTAAAACTTTTAATCATATTTACATTATAGCACGTACGCTGTACGTTGTCAACGTACAGCGCTTAGGGCAAATGGCGAGGGGTGAGCGAGGGAGTTAGCAGGTGGGCTTTAGCCCACCGACAATAAACCCCGGAGGAAGGAAAAAGCAAAAAGGGAAAAGTAAGCGAGAGGTGCAAAACTGTTCAACCTATCAACCGTTCAACCAAAAAGCCATTCCTCCAGAAAGCTCCTAGGAGCCAACCCGCACCTTCGGTTCAACTGACATACCTGGCACAATTGTATACTCATTCGGGTCAATTTTTTCCGTGAAAACAATTTTGACGGGAATTCTTTGAACAATTTTGACAAAGCTTCCTACCGCATTTTCAGGCGGAAACAGGCTTGATTTTGCACCTGAAATCCTTTGAATACTGTCAATTTTACCCTTGAATTTTTTATCAGGATAAGTATCCACTTTGATTTCCACCGCTTGTCCAATTTTCATGTGTCTTAATTGATTTTCCTTGAAATTGGCTATAATCCATACATTGTCGGGAACAATTACAAATAAGGGCTGTCCGATTTGAACGTAGGCTCCTTTTTCTATTGATTTATTAGCAACAGAACCTGATTGAGGCGCATAAATTTTTGTGTACGACAAATTAAGCTCAGCTTGTTTTTTCAGTGCCGCCAACTGCTTTAAATCCGCATCCGCAACCCTGTTGTTATCTTTTGACAACAAGCCCTCTTTTGCCTGAGTTAAGGATGCCTGCGAATTGTCATAGGCAGTTTTTGCATTATCGTATTCAAGTTTTGAAACCGCACCTGATTTGTAAAGTTCATTGTATCTGTCTAAATTTCTCTTGGCGAGTGTAATTTGAGAATTAACCGCTTCAAACGTAGCTTTTGCGCCTTTTTGCTTATAAAGCGCCGATTCGTAAGCCGCATTAGCCTGTGCCAGCCTTGCCTGATAATCTGTATCATCAATTTGTGCAACCAAATCACCCTCTTTAATTTCCTGATTATCCGCCACATACATCGCAACAACCTGCCCTGAAACCTTTGGAGCAATCTGCACGGTATGAGTTTCTATGTAGGCATCCTCGGTTGATTCGTATTTACCTGCATTTATGACCATAAAATAACCCGCTATTACCGCAATAACAAGGATAGCCGGAACCAAAAATCTTTTTTTAATCCTTTTTTTCTTTAACACTTTTATCTCCTTTTATATTTGTATATTTGTAGTCTTACTTAAGCTTTCTTTTAATTTTCCCAGCGTTTTGCGCAAATTTGTAAACTCTTCCTCTGAAACATCATCGAAAACTTTCAAAAATGCGGTTGTTAATTTTACCTGATTTTCTTCTATAATCTTTTTACCCTTTTTGGTTATATAAACTTTTTTAACTAATCGATTATTCTTTGTTTCCGCGACCCTTTTAATAAATCCTTTTTCTTCAAGAATATTCAAAATCCGTCCCGTATTTGAGCGATCTTTCAAGATTAATTTTGACAAATCTCTCTGACAAATATCATCGTTCGCATAAATTGCATCAAGTGCCACAAACTGGTCAACGGTAATGCCGATATTTAATTGATTGAAAAATTGAGCACCTTTAATTTTAAAATAAATCGCGGTCTGCTCCATCAAATAAATAATACTTTCAGTATAATGGCAAGTTTCTTTTTCCCTCATAACCCTTCCTGTGTATAATGTTATTGTAAACCGTTTTTGTTGTTATAATAATATGTTGCAATTACAACAATATTATGTTAGCATAGGGTTATAAAAAATGCAAGCACTAAAAAATATTCAAAAAGAGGACTAAAATGAATTACAAAAAAACACTTTCAATAGCACTAATGACTTGTATCTTAGGATTAAATTGCATGCCAATTTCAGCTCATGTATTTATTAAAAAACCTGTTATACAATCTCAAGTAACGGAATACAAATTTACAAACGTAAATTTAGAGTGGTGGAAAAATTATAACGACGAGATTTTGGAAGGATATATAGTTAAAGCGATTGATAACAATCAGGATTTAAAAATTGCAACCTTGAAAGTCGAAGAATCAAAACAGAATGTTAAAATGCAGTTTTCAAAAGAAGTGCCGACCGTGGCTGCGGGGTTTGCACCTGCCTTGTATAAAATGAACGGCGTGGGCAATAGCGAAAGTACTTTTGGATATCCAGTCATGGTTAATTACGAGGCGGATATATTTTTAAAAAACCACGATAAAACAAAATCAGTAAAAAAGCTTCATGAGGTTTCGCAATTTAATGAAAAAGCGGCATATATTGCTATCGCTTCTCGAGTCGGAGCGACTTATTTCAATATTGTTAAGCTGGATAAATTAATCTCGCTACAAAACGAAATTATCGCGTCAAGAAAACAGATTTATGAATTGATGAAACAAAGAAATCAGCAGGGAATAACCTCTACTGCTGATTTAATAAGGGCTGACAAGTCCTATGTTTTGGCAATGGCTGATTTATCTGACTTAATAAAATCAAGAGAGATTATGTTGAATGCACTTGCTGTTTTAATCGGCGAAAGCCCTAACAATATCAACGAATTTAAAAGAATTTCTTATGACGAGTTGGTTTATAAAAAAGCTATCCCAGAAGAAATATCGTCTGAGATAATCACACAACGTCCTGATTATTTGGCGGCAGAAAAACAGGTTGAAAAAGCTGGTCTGGACGTCAAAATTGCAAAAAAAGAGTTTTTGCCTAATATAAGCATTTTAGGCTTAATGTTTTTCAGCACAAATTCTCTTGGTGCAACGATGAATTGGACTAACGCACTTTCGCTTTTAGGCGGTTCGCTTATGCTTCCGTTGTTCTCAGGCGGAGCAAAGTTTGCTAATTTGAAATTAAATAAAAACAAATACGAGCAGGTTTTACAAACTTATTACAAAACGAACTTGGTGGCTATTCAGGAAGTTAACGATTCTTTGAGCAGCCTTAAACTTGATAACGAAAAACATCAAAAGAATTTAAAATCCTTGAATATGCAACGTGCGGATTACAAATATATGCAAAAACGTTATGAACAGGGGATTATATCGGGCTTGGATTTGTTACAACAAAAGGAAAACCTTTTAGCGCTGGATAAAATGGTCGTTGCTAGTAAAACCGAATGTTTTATCGACCAAATCAGCCTATACAAAGCCGTCGGCGGGAAATTGTAAAAAGCACAAGAGCTATCCAAACAAGGGGTTGCAACCCCTTGTTTTTGCACCAGGTTGTCAATGTATTAATCATCAAAAACTTTGCATAATTTGTAAATAACTTGCTGAATATCTTTTTTTTGACTTCTAAAAATACGTAAAATTTCTAAAGATTTAGCACCCCCAAAAACAGTTTTAAATGCACTCTAGTAGCGGATTACATCCTATTCACTTGCCTTGTAATATGCATGAATAGGTGGTTTTAGCCCTGCAAAAATGATGAAAAATTCTCATTTTTTATCATTTTTTTAATAAATTGTGTGTATTTTTATAGTTTTGACTCAAAAACATCAAAAATCGCATTAATTCGTCAATGCCTAAAAGCTAGTATTAGTGAAGAATACAAGAGTTCAATAACCTAAAAAGATACTAGCCGAGCATCTAAAACGCATATTAGAACCAGTAAATGCTTTTGGTATAAGGGTTATAGCACAAAAAGTCGTGTGCTAAATCTTTAGGAATTACCAGATTTTTACCGAATCAATTAGCCTGAAGTCTTTAATATGTCTATGTTTTAGGCAAAGGACAATAACCAGTAATTTTCATGCAGTTTCAATGAGTCGGAAGCAACTCGGAAGAATGGCTGAAGTTCAAACAAAACGCTAACCTTGCCCCAATAACATCATTTTGTATAAGATTCTTTCAGAAATTTACGTGAGAAAAAGGACTCTTTCAGTCAACTTTTATATAACATTTTCTATATTTTCAATCGCATACAACGGTATATCATAAAGATTTTCTGTTTTTTTATAATCCGCCATTGAGGTTCTGATTGCGATCTCAGGCTTGAATTTTTCTATATATATTTTTAAACTTCTAGCTTTCAAGTTCGTAGTAGCTTTTACTTCGACTGGAATGACTTTCGAATCAAGTTGAATAACGAAATCGACCTCTGCCCTGCTGGTTTCATTTGACCAATAAAATATCGGTAAATCTTCTATCGTTTTAAATTGTTGTAAAACGTACTGCTCGGCAATAGCACCCTTAAATTCCTCAAAAATTACATATTTATCAAGTATTGTTTTGGCTTCCAAGCCGGTTAAAGCACCAAGTAAACCCACATCCAAAATAAATAATTTAAAAGAATCGAAATCTTCATATGCAGCAATCGGCAGCCCAGGCTTTTTTATTTTATGAACCTGATATATTAGCCCGCAATCTTTAAGCCAAGCCAAAGCCGTTTCAAATTCTTTTGCCCTGCCACCTTTTTTAATTGCGTTATAAATGAATTTTTTATTTTCTTTTGCTAACTGCGTAGGAATGGAGCGCCACAGCATTCGTATTTTCTCTACCGTATTTGCAGGAATATGTTTGGAAAAATCTTTTTCATAAGCAGATAAAATTCCCTTTTGCAACTTTCTTGCATTATTAAAATCTTCATTATTTACAAAATCCTGAACAACCTCGGGCATTCCGCCAATGTAGCAATATTTTTTTAGCAAAAATTCAAATTTATCCTTAAAAATACTTATCATTTGAAAATCTTTTTTATAAATTAATTCAATCAATTGGTCTTGCCCCAATGCTTCCATAAATTCAATAAAACTTAATGGATAAAGGTTCAAAAATTCGACTTTACCGACCGGAAAACCTGTTCCACTATGATGTGCAACGCCCAATAAACTGCCTGCTGCGATAATATCATATTCAGGTGAATTTTCATTAAAATATTTCAAAGAAGTTATTGCCTGCGGGCATTCTTGAATTTCATCAAAAATAATCAGTGTATTTTCAGGATTTATTTTAAATCCAACTTCGAGTCCAATTGCAGTGAGCAAACGAGTTGTATCAAGGTCAATAGAAAAAACATTCGCCAATTTTTCATTACTGTCAAAATTTATATATGCAACTTGTTTATATTCCAACTTGCCGAATTCTTTCATAATCCAAGTTTTGCCGACTTGCCTTGCACCTTGCAAAATCAAAGGTTTGTGGTTCTTGCTATTTTTCCATCCTATAAGATCTTTAATTAATTTTCTTTTCATTATTGCACCTTTTTACTATAATTCATAAAACCATTTTACACTTTTTCACTCAAAAAAGCAACCATATTTTACATTTATTTACGCAATAATTCCCCCTACGCTTTGCAGGTTTTTGTAGATTACAAATCGTAAATCATCAAATATTGAAAATTTCGTAAATAAATATTACAAATAGTCTTCAGAGTCTTTTTAATAGGCAATTTATCACCAAAATATATTTTTATTATATATAAGAGATATATTGAGAGATTAACATGGTCGAAAAAATACAGCCGAAGTATACTGAAAAACCTAAACTACAAAGTGGTTTAAGTAACAAACCCGATGGTAATAGTTCACATGTAACGGTAATTGGTGCTAAAAAACCTCTTGGAGTTAGCGAGAATTTTCAAAAAAATCCCGTTGTTGATTTTTCAAAATCGCTTGATGAAAAAACTAAAAAGACGATTAATGAC
>CAISJE010000017.1 GCA_903885635.1 uncultured bacterium | reverse complement strand
CGGTTTTTACTGTTCTTATTGTGACTGAGCCTTTTTGAACTTCGATTGTTTCGACTCCGTGTAAAAATGATGCGGGCATTAATCTTCCTCCGTTTCAATGCTTGGGGTAGTTAATTCAAAATTGATTGTGTATTGCCAAATGCCATTGTTTTCTGTCAAAAACCCTTCTTTTGTCGGGTACATTTTTGTACAGCCATCAATTTTAAATCCGGTTAAAATCTGTTTGATTTTCTCCAAAAGCGAATATGCGCCGTTATTCTTTTTCAAATTCCTTGTTATAATTGTTAGTGCGAATTCCATTTTCTTTTGTTGAAAAACAACATCAACGGACTGGCTGTTTCCATAACTTCCACCTTGATAGTGAACAAGAACGGCACCTTTGGGGTGTGTGAAAGTATATTCTTGAGGTTTTTCAGGGAATGAATCGATGAATAAATCAGTTATTTTGCTTTTCAATCTCGTGACTATTTGGGTTTCAATTGCTTCAATATCCATTTAGAACCTCGTGGCTAAACATTCTGTCGTTTGAGTTTTTGTTTGTTAAATATTCATTGTTTTGTAGTGTTTCTTGGCTATTTTCAAGTTCAAGCGTGATGGTACCTTTTTGAATTTTATCCAAAGTTTTAATTGTTTCTTTGTACTGAGCCAAAATTGATTCAGGCATATCCGCTTGCAGTCTGCGACTGTATAACCTGTAGATGCTCAAATCTATTGCTATTATTCTTAAAAGAGGAAGATGGGTATCAAGAGGTAGATTATATCTTCCTCTCAAATACCCATCGATTAGGGTTGAAGAGTAAAGGATAGCCTCAAATGTTACGGCTTCATCAACTTCGGGGAGTGAGTTGTCGTTGGTTAGTTGCACAAGGGTTTCGTGGGTGATTTGCTTTTCGATATCTTCAACACTGCAATACATTTAAATCCCTCTTGCAATACGGATAATTTCACCTGATGCAGTTGCAGCATCAAGTGCGTAGCCGTTGACTTCTTCAGTTGTAGCAACAGGAATTGCTCTACCCTGGGCATCACTTGTGATTTTTACACCTTGAGTTATGGCGGAACCTGATTCAACAAGTAAAATTCCTAGAACTGCGATTGGGGCGAATTGGTTTTTTTCTGTTTCAACATCGCATACGCCCAATGATTTTTTGCTTGCACCGCAAAGATTTCCGTCAAAGCCTACAAATCTTTGTTTAGGCAAATCGATTTGTGCTTTTATTGAATCAATTAGAAGTGGTTTATACAGTTTCTGTGCCATTTATATCCTCTTTCTTTTCATCGGTTGCTACTTCTTCGACTGAGGTAGTTGTCGCTTCACTTACCGCTTTATCAGCCTTTTTGCTTGTTTTTGCCGGCTTTGGTGCCGCTGTTGATTCGGTACTAGCTTCAACCGTTTTAGCCACAGGCGTGACATAATCAGCGAGCTTTTTTGATTCGTCATCGGTAAGTTCAATTTCTTTTCCGATACTGTACGTTTTTTTGTTGTGCATTATTGTTGTATTTTTCACTGTAAATTTAGGCATTTTTTCTCCTTATGCGTTTGCAATTAAATAACCGGCATCAGGCCCCACCAAGAATGGTGTGTAAATATCTGTTGCACGGATGTATTTAACCTTGTTACCTTCTTTAGAATATTCATCGATTTTGAGCGCCTCTTTTTTCTTGACCGTGTAGGCAAAAGAGGGGTCATATTCTGTTCTTGAATTGAGTGTTGGAACGTAAGCCAAGACAATATTGTTACCCCAAACCTTTACAAACTGGTTCTGTTCATTGACGAATACGGATTTACCAACGACAATTTTTTCGACGTCAAAAATCTCTTTCATCAATTCAAGCGTAATAATTCTTGTTGAGCTTGAACCAACAAGTTTTCTCAAGTTTTCATTTTTCTTTAAATCCTTGAACGCTTCGTAACCCATAACCATCGTGTTCGGTTCTTGAGCTACTTTGCCTGCGATTGCTGATTTTGCATCGTCGATAATTTTTTCAGGATCCGATCCGGGGTCTGAAAACCTGCTTGAACCTGAAAGGATAATCTTATTCTCAGTTGCATAGTTGTCAGGGTTTTGAACCAAGTCTGCACATTGTTTTTCGTGTTTCAATTTCAAGCCTTCAGTCACAACATTGGTTGCGTGAAGCTGTAGTTTAACTATCTTTGATTCTTCTTGCTCTCTGTAGTCAAGCGGATATGCAAGATCGTGTTCTGTCAGAGTCGTAGTCTTTTTTGTAAAACCTTTTGGTGATATTACATTAGAATTTGCACGGATGCTTCGCTCTGTATCGTAGACCTGAAAGGCTTCTTTGTTGAATTCAAAGATGTCGATTTTTTCAAGTTCTGATTCAATTGTCGGGAATAGGTTTTCCGCGATAAACGCTGAGTTTGAGTACCCTCTTGCTACTTTTGAAAGGTAGGCATTAATTCTTAAATCTTCTAAACGTCCCATTTTATACTCCTTTATTTATTTGTAGCAGTGCATCTTTGAAGTCGATGTTTTCTTTTTCAGCAAGGGCAGTAGCCTCGTTGAAAATCTCAAGGCTTTCCTCGCTTGCATCTGCAAACTCATCGTGGTCTGCTTTTTGAGCGGATGCTTTTTTCTTTGTAGCAACTTCTTCCAGTACGATTTGTTTTGGAAGTGTGGATACAAAAGCTTTAAAATCCTCAACAGAATTTGAGGTAGCATCAAACTTTTTGACATTGTCGAGCTCTTTAAATATCTTTAAAACAAGCTCTTTGTTTGCAGGAATAAGAATTCCTTTTTCAAGCTGCTTTTCGATAAAGTTTTCAAACTCGTTATCGCGAACCTTGTTTTTGATGTAGTCCAACTCTTTTTGAATTTCGTCTTTATCATTAGACTTTTCCTTGAATGTTTCCAACTCTTTTGTCAGGTCTTCAACCTTGGTATTCAAAGATTTAATTGTTTCGGTAGATTTTTCTTGATGGGAAAAAGTTTTAATCTTATCCTCAAGATTTTGAATTTGAGTTTGAAGTTTAGCTACTTCGACATCTTCTTCAGTATCTGCTTGAAATTCAAACGTATATGTATCGCTTTCGCCCTCTTTAAATTGAACAGCGTCCATTCCTTTTACCTGTGGAATTCCTGCACCTAAAAACGAAACTGCTTTAAGATAAGGTTTTTTGCCTTCGAGTTCTCGATAGATTTCAACCGAAACTTTTCTATATTTGCCGTCATTGACAAATACTTTTAAATCATCGGTGACATCCTTGAAAGATGCTTTTAAAACGCCTTTTTCTGCTTTTAAACTTTCAACCCAACCGAATGCCGGACCGGATTGTTCGTGGTCGAGAGTAATTGGGGCTTCGCAAAAACTAGGGTCGTAGTTTTTTGCAATTTCTTCTATTTGTTCTTTGGTGAATTTTCCTTGAGGATACGTTCCTGCTTTAAATACTTCAAAAAATTTCATCTTTTACCTTTCTTTGAATTTGTGCGTGGAAAAGGTACAAGATACAAATATTTAACTATTTGGCATCTTATACCTTAATTTTTATACTTCTAAGCCTTGTTTTGTGATTAGCCTTAACCCTGTGTTTACGACGGTTAATCCTAGTGCTTGCAATGTTGGGTCAAAAATAAAACCTGTTTGAGTTTGAACAATCAATCCAACTGCGGACAATATATTTACCCAAAATGTTTTTGACGACCAAAACTTTTTCTTAGAATTTTCATCTGACATAAATTTACCTCACTTAATTTCTAACTAATTCAAATAATAATTTACTCTGTGAGTATAAGCTCACTCTGATTTTCGTTTCAAAGCAACAAGCACGACAACAAAAACTACAACTAGCAAGGCAACAATCACCACAACAAAAATTGCGTTGGTTGCTTTGAAACGATTTTAAAAAAGCAGTATGTTTAAAAAAGACAAAAGGCGGATTTTCTGCCCTTTTCTTTTTGCGAACGAGGTGAAAGATGGACATTGTAGTAATTACGAAATTATTTGAAAGTATCGGCTTCCCTGCCGTAATCTTTGTCATTTGGTACATTTATCACCAAGCACAGGTGAAAACTTTTGAAAACATGATGAACCAAAATTTCACCATCCTAAAAGATTTGCTTGAAACAAACCAATGCCATGCGGCACTTTTGTCGCGAATTGAAAACAAAATTGATACGAACTACTGGTGCCCGATATTAAAGAAAGAGGTAAGTAAAATAAATGAATATTGAAAAAATGCAATTTCAAGGACAACTGGCCGAGTTAAAGAAAAAGT
>CAISJE010000016.1 GCA_903885635.1 uncultured bacterium | reverse complement strand
GTTTAGCGAGCTTTTTACCTCTCCTTTGCGGAGAGGTCGACTTTCTTCGTGAGCGGAAGCCCGCGAACGTTAGAAAGTCGGGTGAGGGTTATGCAATCAGGGTAAGCTTTTTCACCCTCCACCAAGGATTTCATACACTCGCACACTCGCCAAGAAGAGGAGCTGCCGCAGGGGAGGAGGCGGTGCGAACGCTTATTACTAAATGGTTTTAACCTTAATTGATTTCTGGTGATTAGTTACCATGGCTTTGCTTTGGGCAGTAGGTCGGTCATGCCTGCCCGACAACAAAAAGCAAAAAAACTAACATCACGTCATCCTGAATTTATTTTCAGAACTGTCCAAAGTAATTCACTGGAAAGATGCTGAATCAAGTTCAGCATGACGTGGAAGAAAGTGCCTGAAAGGATTGCTTCGCATGGGTTTGAAGCTTCAAGCATCTTGAAAATTAAGTAATGAGTGTATTTCATGGATTTTTTGACTTTTGAATAAATATTCTTAAAAGATTTAAAGTAAATACAAACTTATTCCCCACTATTTAGAGTATTTTTAGGTTAGGACTTTAACTTTTTGGTATTTGTTGCGATAAGAGTTAAAGGAGGGTTAGGAAAAAATGTTTTCATCAATGATTCAAAATTTATTAGCGACGGGAGGGCAACAAGCCTCGCAACAAAGAGCTTTACAACTCCAAGGCTATACGAACAATGTTAATAATAAAATAATGCCTGCACCGTTTCCAAACCAAATTTCAACGACAATGGTTCAACCTTTTCAGGAAGTTCTACAATCAAGCGCTCAATCGCAATTTGGAACACTTGTAGCCAACCCAACCACGAACGTACAGGCGCAAATATCAGAACAACCGGAACTTCGGGGATATGCCCAAAGTTCAAAACCGCAACTTTTGAGCATGATTTCACAAATATCAAAAAAGCACGGCGTAGATGAAAAACTGGTAAAGGCTTTGGTACAACAAGAATCAGGTTTTAATCCAAACGCTAAATCTCACTGCGGAGCTATGGGATTAATGCAATTAATGCCGTCAACCGCTAAAACTCTCGGAGTTAGGGATGCTTATAATCCTGTTCAGAATGTGGATGGCGGTGTAAGACATTTAAAGTGGCTATTGAGTAAATATAACGGAAATGTAATTTTAGCCCTTGCGGCATACAACGCGGGTTCTGGGGCGGTTGACAAATATAAAGATGTTCCTCCGTATGCCGAAACCCAGAATTACGTAAAAAAGATTTTAGCCAACTATTTGGGATAACCCTCAAAAGAATTAACTACTCAGGAGGATGCGGAAAAATGAACAAATTACATGTCATTGCGAGACATTAAGTCTCGCAATGACGCGAGGGGTTAAAAGGTTAAAGGGGTCACCTGACGCACCGCACATTGCTGCCGCCGTACTTGGAGCCGTTGCCGTACTGAAGCCCATTAGCAAAATACTGGACCCATGCGTCATTTGTATTGTACTCAGTGGCGGACCAGTAGTAAGCGGCACTGAGTCCACTGATGGTGGCTCTGTTTGTGTAGATTGTGTTTAGTTCATCTTTGGTAGGCACTCTCATGCCCTGAGCAGAACATGATTTCTTTGCCCCTGCCCAATAGTTATTGGCACAATATGTATTCGCTGTAAGATTTGTATCCCACGTTGTATCTGTGCAGGTGTTTATTGCAGAAGGTGTTGTATCGCCAGCGGCGATGCATAAACCGCTTATTCGGATATCACATGCTGAGAGGGTCGCATTAATTGTT
>CAISJE010000015.1 GCA_903885635.1 uncultured bacterium | reverse complement strand
CTTAAGGCTGTGTTTGTGCTATAATTTGCTTGTCTGCTTGTCTGCTTGTCATGACCATACCTAATAAATCCTTTTCATTACTACCTTAAATTGATTATACCATGTAAATTATTATTAGGCAACTGATGGGCCACGTTTTTAGTCAGAAAACCGATGAGAGACCGAAACAATCTTGTTCAAGCCGGTCTCTCTCGCCGTCATTGCGAGACATTGAGCGTCGAATGTGCCAAAAAGCATCCACCGAAGCAATCTCCCCGAAGCATGACTAAAGGCGAATGAGATTGCTTCGTTCCCTCAATGGTTTTCCACCCAAGAACCCCTCGCCTCGCAAGGACGCGGAAAAATTGCAAAAAAAAAATTTTGCAAAAAGTAGACTTGTGCATTAGTCTTATGATATAATTTGTCATGCATTTAAAGTAAAAAGGAATTATTATGACTGATTGTATTTTTTGTAAGATTATTAACGGAGAAATCCCTTCAACAAAAGTCTATGAAAACGACTACATAATAGCAATAAATGATTTGCACCCAAAAGCAAAAGTGCATGTTTTGATTATTCCCAAAATTCACGTTGAATCACTCAACGAACTTGAGGACGAAAAACTAATGTCAGAATTGCTTAAAGGTGTCAAAGCCGTTTGCGAAAAATTGGACGTAAAATCTTACAGACTGCATGTAAATACAGGAAAAGAAGAAGGGCAAGTGGTTTTTCATCTGCATTTTCATATTCTGTCGAATACGACGGGTGAACGGTGAACGGTGAACGGTGAACGGCGGCAACAAGCCCAAGAAAAGTAGGGTGGGTGCGGCTTCAACCGCACCGACAAGAAGCAAACAAGGGGAAAGGCTCCCTAACAAAGGAGATGCGAGGGGTAAAGCACAATAATTGAGGGCTAATGAAACAATGCCCGAGTGCAATAAAGCGAGTAAGCCGGCATTTCGAAAAAGTAAAGTAGTAATTTAAATAAATTAAGAAAGGCGGAATTTAGACAATTTCGTGTTGAGGTTAAAAATGAATTTTTATAAAGAAATAACCCCTGCGGGGTTCGGAATAGCGATAAAGGTCAAAGAAACTTTGTTTTCGGCACAATCGCCGTTTCAAAAAGTCGAAATACTTGACAGTGATTCGACTTTGGGAAAAATCTTAACGCTAGATGATTTGATGATGACCACCGAGGGTGATGAATATTTTTACCACGAAATGATAGCCCACATCCCAATGATGAACCACAAAGAGCCAAAAACAGTCCTCGTAATCGGCGGCGGTGACGGCGGAACAGTTAGAGAAGTTTTGAAACACGATACAGTTGAAAAAGTTGTGCTTTGTGAGATTGACGGCATGGTAATCGATGCCTGCAAAAAATATTTGCCTACAATTGCCGGCGAATTGGATAACCCAAAAGTCGAAATCTTAGTCGAAGATGCGATTGAATACATAAAAACAAAGAAAAATGAATTTGACATTGTTTTAATCGACTCAACGGACCCGATGGGTCCGGGCGAAGGGCTTTTTACCGAAGAATTTTACACAAACGTAAAAAAATCACTCAAAAAAGGCGGAATTGTTGCTGCACAATCAGAATCCCCTGTTGTGAACAAGGAAGAAATCAAAAAAATGTACACGTTATTGAAAAAAGTTTTCCCTATCACCTCGACTTTCACCTCGCCAATCCCGACTTATCCGGGCGGATATTGGGCTTGGGCGTTTTGTTCGGAGGATGTTGAACCGCTTTCATACATTGATGAAAAACGCTGTGAAAAAATTACAAAAAACTGTAAAGTTTACAACAAGGAATACCACTTGGCACGATTTGCCCTGCCGAATTTCTTGAAGAATTTGTTGTAATAATACGTTGATTGCAAATCAGCATTAGCCCTTGACTTTTCTCAAAAAATAGTGTACAATATGTACATAATGTACACTATAAAAAGGGGCGATTATGAAATATACGATTGCAAATGCAAGGGAGAATTTTTCTGAACTTGTAAATATGGTTAATTATCGAAATGATAGAATAGAGATAGCCAAAAGGAATAAAACAGTTGCGTATATTGTTTCTAAGAATGATTTTGAATTATTGCAAAAAATCGAGGATTTTTTGGATGCAAAAGATGCGGATAACATCCTTGCTACAAGCAAAGGGACGATTTCCCATGGCGAATTATTTGGTGATTTGGGAATTTAGTTGTGTATAAAATTGAGTATGAAAAGAGAATTAAAGAAATTAGATACCCCAAAACTAAAATATATCAAAACTGAAATAGAAAAACTTGCGTTAAATATTGATGAAAATCCAAATGTCACGAAATTACAGGGGAATAATCCATATTATCGCCTAAAGTTGAACTTTGATTATAGGGTTATTTTTACAAAAAATGATAATATTTTGACTATTTTAATAATCAAAATCGGACATAGGCGAGAGATTTATAAAAGATTATAATCTTATCTTGATTTACTTTTTATTTACTAATGGACAATCCGCAAGATTTTATCCCTTTTTCACCGCGATTATGCAGTCGTAAATCTTGTCGATTTTTTCTTTCATGTCCGAAAACTGCTCTTTTAAATCAACAAGACTGCTCAATGTAGCAAATCTATTCTCGGCATCTTCCAATATTTCTCTGTGTTTTCGCTCCAATTGCTCAGGCGTTACAATAATTCGCTGTTGGATTAAAAAAATCATCACCACAATCAATATCGGAGAGTAATGTAATATGTTGTTCATTTTTACCTTCTGTTCACTGTTTACTCTTCACTCTTTACTCGTCAAATGCTTATCGGCCAGTAAAATTCGACCAAGTACGACGCGGCATCCATCGGATGCCCCATAAATTTAAGCTCTTTCGCCTGTTTTATCTGATGATAAGACGGCAAATCAATCCTCGATGACCCCTCTTTGTATCTCAAGTTATAAATATTATAAAGTAACTTATCGCATTTTTTATCTACAAAAAGCCTTACTTCGCCGTCCGCGGAGCGGACTTTGGAATTGAACGCCATAATCCGATTTTTAATAGGCGGATTAAATGCCTTAATCCTTACCTCAACATCCTCATAACCAAACCGCTCAAGTTTCTTTTTGATGATTACGTAATTCGTAAACTCGCTCGTACAGCTTCGATTATCACCTGAAGCATCACCGTTTATGATAATTTTCCCTTTATGGCTCGGGTATCGAGAACAAAATTCGTCACACGCTTTCGCCGTCGTTGTGTTTTCAATAACCAACTCGTCAAAAAAGAAAACCTTATCTTCCGTCCTGTGAGCCAAAATCCACGCCATAGGGTCCACGTTAAAATCGCAGGTTATATGCAAGTCCATATCCTGCTGATACTTAATCTCCTGAACATTTTCGTGCGTAAAATCCTTTATAATAAGCCCTTTGTCATACTCGCCGTTTTGTGCAAGCACAAAAATCCGATAATATTCCTCGTCGTACAATTTTTTCAGCTCATCACAAAACCCATCGGGAAGATAAATATTCTCAGTAGTCGGTGCAGAAATCAGCCGATAATTGGGTTTGTAATCCTCCACAAAAGTTTTGTAAACCCAACCTCTTTGATATTCTGGGTTTGTATGTCCAAAAATTCTGTACGTAAAATTTTTCCAGCTTTTTTTGACGCTCTGTCTCATTCTGCCCAACAACATTTTAAAAGTTGAAAAGGGAATATCCGACATCTCCTCAATCTCCACAAAGCCCAAATTTAACGATTTCAGCTTATTTGGCTCATCAAAATGTCTGAACAAAATTTCTGACCCGTTTTTGAACGTCAATTTCTGCAACGAACTCGACCAATCGTAATCTTTTCCGTCCTGAAAGTTTAAATTTTCAAGATGTTCAAAATATGTCTGAAGCGTCGTATCTCTGACAAGCGTATAAGTTTGAGCTCCGACAAGTCCTCTAATCCCAGGAAATTTCATACACAACAAAATCCCAAGGAGCGAGCCTGCAAAAGTTTTACCCGAGCCGAACCCGCCCTGATAAACCGCCACATCTAAACTATATTCATGCGGGATTTCCAAAAATTCACGCTGGGCTTTTAGTAAGTTATAATTCATGTTTTACCTATTTTTTGTATGAGTGAGAGGTGAGAAGTGAGAGGCAATACGGAGGAATGGAAGGCTGGAGGTATAGATGGATGGCTTCTTGCAATGCCATACCTCTATTCTTCTATACCTCCATACCTCTTTTCTGCCGTTCACCTCTCACCTAGTAAAAAATTATTCGCATTTTCAATCCCATACTGCTCAAGCGCATACTTGAAACACTCAAGCCAGTTGACTTGATTAGCAACCGCAGGAACTTCGGCGAAAGATTTTACAACATCAAAAAGCTCCTTGGTTTTTAGCTTTCTGTCCATTGTAGCCTTTCTGTCGCCATAACGATACACGTAATTCCCGTTTCTTATCCCATCGTCAATCTCGACAAATATTGTCTGCCCTCTGTCATTAATGCTGATGACCTCACTGCCGATTTTAAAGTTCGCGATAAGCTCCGCTGTTTTTTCAACCATAGGAATAATCACCTTTCGATTAACCGCATCAAGCAACATGTTCAACCTCGTAGCCTGTCCGCTCACAGAATAATTCAACTCCGTAGCCGTTCTCGCGTCCGATTGAAGATTTCCCGACATATTATTGAAAATCCCAGTCGCACTCTCAATAGTTGATTTAAAATAAGTCAGAAAATCCCAGCCCTGCATAGCCTTGTCGAAACTCAGCGCCGTAGGCGCTGTCGGCATAAGTGCCGCATCATATTCAATAATCTTCCCCGGTTTAACAATTTGCTCGCCCTTAAAACAGCCTTTTGGAGCCAAATAAGGCGGGTTCATCATCAAAGCAAGTGCGTCTATTTGCTTGTTCAAAATCGTTGAAGATATATTATTTAAAACCAAAGCCACCCTCAACGGCGAAATTCCACGACCGTTTTTCGGGCTTTCGATAATATTTGCATGGATAAACGGATTAAGAATAAACGGATTTGCCTCGAAACGGATTATTTCACAACGACCCGCAACAACAATTAACCAGTTTTTGAGAATTTCCCCGTCACTTAACTCAATATCTCCCCAATATTCCAAAACCTCAACCCGCTTACCATCAAAGGCTCTATCGGAGTCTTTTCTGAATTTATTTGCCATCACTCCCTTCAATTTTTCTATTTTTTCCTTGCTCAAAAGATTATTCGCCTGATTGGATTTCAATTCCTCGATACCACAGTACGTTCTGTAAACCTTAGGGCAATTATCCCAAGAATCACGCCGTTCCTTATCAAACACAAAATCCTCGGGCTTAATATGTTTAACCTTCGGATTATCATAAACAATCCGACTCTCAACAACAAAACCGTCTGAAGTCGGAGCAATCAACTGTTCCTCTATACTTTGAGCCCGTCTGACGGATTTAATCTTCGTTTCCCAACCGACAAACAAAGTGCTTTCACCAGCCTCGACAATCCCGTCAACAACTTTTTCCAACTCATCCTCAAGTTTCATCTGCTCAAAAGTGTTAACAAGCATAGCTTTCTGTTTGTTTGCATAAGCCTGAGTCTGAGGGTCTGAGCCCGAAACATCAAACATCGCATCAGGATGCGAGTATAAATTGTCGCTGATATGAGATTTTAAAGTTTGCGCCAACTCGTAAATATCAGGTAATTCAATTTTTGCATCCCAGGCGTTAATCCTCGGAATTTGGTTGCTATAAATCGTTTCTCTGAGCAATTTTATATCGTTAAGCTGCTCAAGCCTGTCGCCCTCCAAGTCATCATACTTTTTAGGAATTTTTTGAACAAGCAACAATTCCTCCTCCGCACTTAATGTCGTCGTTAAATCCTCATCTGTTTTTTCAAATTTCATTTTTTGCCATTACACGAATTTTTTCGTATTCGCGCCTTTCATCGTTTTTTCTCATAATTACTTTGCTTTTTCGAAATGCCGGCTTACTCGCTTTATTGCACTCGCTGATTGTTGCTCCGTCTCTCTTTGGTTCTAAGACTTGCCCGCTGTCTTGAATTATCGGCAGTTCGGGAAAGTGTGATTTCCCTCACAGGGACGAGTGTCGCTTCTCTCACTCTTGCCGAAATTCGCTCGCATCTCCTTTGTTAGGGAGCCTTTTTGCTTGTTTGCTGTATGATGGTGGGTTAGGGAACCCACCCTACTTTAACGCCCTCTGGCTTCTTGCCGCCGTTTACCGTTCACCGTTTACCGTTTACTTCGTTACCGCAAAAACCTCAATATCCTGCAACTCACCATTCCTAAGCGTTTCGCCCCTCAAAACCGCCTCTTTCTTAAACCCAACCGTTTTCAAAAGAGTTTTTACCTTAAAATTTTGGGGAAATACATAAGCTTTTAATTTTTTCAGTTTGTATTTTTTAAAACAATATTTAACGAATTTTTTAGCACAAATTTTGGTGTATTTCCCCCAAAAATCAGGATGAAAACAAGTTGTCACCTCGGCGGAATGAACATTATTTTTAGAACCAACCCAATTGTCCAAAAACACAAATCCGGCAAACTTATCCGTTTTCTTGTCAATAATTGCCCAGAAAAAAGGACCCGCTTTTTCTATCAAATCAATTATTGCATCAACAGAAGATTTTTGATTCTCAAGAAAGTAATCATCATGCAAATACCTCGCAAATTTTTCGTTTAAAACTATTATAGTTATTTAAGTTGAAAACAATGACAGAGTGCCTCATACAATGTGTTAAACAATTTCAATGCTGACCTTAATTGTTTCTTTAGCCAAGCCCAAAACTTTTCGATTTTATTTAAATCAGGAGAGTATGGAGGTT
>CAISJE010000014.1 GCA_903885635.1 uncultured bacterium | reverse complement strand
GTCAGTAATAGAAACTGCAAAAAAACAGAATATCAGTATATTAGAGGCTTTATCCCCTGGCTTCTCATTTGCATAAAACACAAACCTTTAATTATACCAAAATCAGGGTTGACTTACAAATCACCCTGCTGACCTGTTACAATACAACTAATAATATTAAGTTTTCTAAAGCAGAATTATTTCCACTATTTTTTCGGGCTTAATATCAAGACAAACAAGTTGTTCACATGTTGTTTGTCGTCTCTCCCAAAGGCATGGTTTTAAAGAACAATTATCCGAATGTTTTATGGCAATTACATCAGGAGATTGAGGGATTAACTTTTTGTCATCAGTCGGTCCAAAAATTACATAGGTTTTGGTTTTGACCGCAACTCCAATATGCAGAGGTGCTGAATCCGAGCAAACAAACTTTTCAGCGGAGGCGATTAATTTAGCCAAATCAATCAAACTCTTAGTTTTTCCGTAATAATCAACAAAATTTTCGTTTTCCTTGTTAGGCAATGTGGTTCTTATCGTTTCAATGCATTCTTTATCGTCAGGTCCACCCGCTAGAATTACTTTTTTTCCTCTTTCCAAGAGTAAATCAATAACTTTTGCCCATTTTTCGGCAGGAATAGTTTTTATCATGCCCATTTGAACGCTTAACCTACTTACTCCCGGATGAATAAGAATTGTATTAGGCTCTTTTGGCGTAGGTTCAAGTTTAACCTCCGGCAATGTTGTTTTTATGCCTGTAATCGGCGTAATTAAATCGTGATACATATCACAGGCGTATTGGTTTTTATCCAAAGTTACTGCTTTTGTGAGCAGAATTTCGCTCAATCTCCCTGTATTATAGCCATAGCAAAATTTTATTCCTGTCAAAAACAGTAAAATACTTATAAATTTGTTTGCGCCCGAGGACACAACAAGGTCAAAACGCCCTTTTTGCGCCTCAAAAATCAATTTTAGAAGTTCTAAATATTTACGCTTAGATTTAACATCAATTAATAAAACTTCGTCAATAATATCGGTTAAATCCTTAATTCCCTTACTTCTCGGTTCGAGTGCAAGCGTAATTTTAGCATCCGGAAATTCTTTTTTAAGTGAAATTAAGGTGGGCAAAAAGAGGATTTCATCCCCAATCCCGCCAAAATTTATAACCAAAATCTTTTTAATGTCGTCCATATTAATTATTATAATCAAAACAAAAAAAAAGTGCCTTTCATTTAATCATTAACAAAGCTTTTCTAATGAAAGCCCTTGGAATAATCCAAGTTGTTTGATTTTTAAAGGCACTTCGCCATACTCATGCTAACAAGTTTTTATATAAAAAACATTACCTTGAGGTATAATATTTTAGAAAAAGGCTAGAGTGTGCTATAATAATACAAAGTTGCGTTCAAAAGTTGGCTTTGGTTTAAAAAGTAGGTTTGCTAACCCAACAACACGAAATCGGTTATGCTTTGGCAACTCGGTATGACATCCAGGAAAGACAATCAATGGTATCAAAAGTAATAACCGCAACAACAATAGGATTAAACGCATATAAGATTGATGTAGAAGTCGATTTTGTACATTCCCTGCCAAATATTTCTATCGTCGGGTTGCCTGATATTGCGGTAAACGAGGCGAAAGAGAGGGTTCGTTCAGCCGTAAAGAATTCGGGATTTAGCATTCCCGCCCTGCGCGTGGTCGTAAACCTTGCACCTGCCGACATAAAAAAAGAGGGAACAAATTTTGATTTACCGATTGCAATCGGGATTTTGGCGCAAGGTGGTTTTCTTGATAACGAAAAAATCCTTAATACGGCATTTTTAGGAGAACTTTCGCTTGACGGTACGCTCAGGGGTGTAAACGGAGTTTTGCCACTGGTATCAGGCTTAAAAGATATCGGAGTGAAAAATGTTGTCGTACCTTTAGCCAATTCTAAAGAAGCTGCCTTGGTTGAGGGAATTGAAGTTCTGGGTGCGGAGTATTTGGTCGATATAGTTAACCATTTTTCGGATAATTCGGAGTGTAAATTACCTCAAATAACAGTAGATATAGAAAAGTATTTGACTGATAATGCTCAAAATGATTATATTTATGATTTCAAGGACGTAAAAGGTCAGCAAAAAGCCAAAAAGGCTTTGGAAATAGCCGCGGCGGGCGGTCATAATATTCTAATGATGGGCTCTCCGGGGTCGGGTAAAACGCTTATGGCGAAGTGTTTTGCATCAATTTTACCACCACTGGAATTAAAAGAAGCACTTGAATTAACTAAAATTTACAGCATAAGCGGGCTTTTGCCCGCAAACGAACCTTTAATAACAAAAAGACCTTATCGACCTGTTCATCACTCCGCTTCTGCGGTTGGAATTATCGGCGGGGGCAGTAATCCCAAGCCGGGAGAAATCACACTTGCTCACCGCGGAGTTTTATTTCTGGATGAAATTGTCGAATTCCCAAGAAATGTTCTTGAAACCTTAAGACAACCGCTGGAAGACGGCGAAGTTGTTATTTCTCGTGTTCAAACTTCAATAAAATATCCTGCTGATTTTATGTTATTGGGAGCAATGAATCCTTGTCCTTGCGGGTTCTTAGGCGATAGCCAAAAACAATGTTCTTGTAGCGAATTTCAAATTCAACGCTATCGCTCAAGACTTTCAGGACCGCTTCTGGATAGAATTGATTTACAAATTGAGGTTCCAAGACTGGCTCCTGAGGAACTGTTGAATATGAAAGAAAGCGCTGAAGCTTCAAGTGAAATCAGAAAAAGAGTTGTAAATGCAAGAAAAGTTCAGGTTCAAAGGTATAAAAATGCGAATATTTTAACAAATTCAGAACTTAACTCGGATTTGATTAAAAAGTTTTGCAGAATTGATGCGGCAAGCGAAAACTTGTTGAAATCAGCGATTATAAAATTCAACTTGTCGGGACGGAGCTATGATAGGATTTTGAAACTCTCAAGAACGATAGCTGATCTTGAGAATTCGCAGGACATTACACAATTGCATATCGCGCAAGCGTTGCAATACAGGGCTTTTGTTACAGAAAACGCAACGGTTTAAAACCCATATCAAGGATTGGGCAAAAAAAAGAACCCCCGAATAAATCAAGGATTCTTTTTAAAATGGGCCCGGAGAGACTCGAACTCTCACACATTGCTGCGCTAGATCCTAAGTCTAGTGCGTCTACCAATTTCGCCACAGGCCCGTGGTTTATATATTTAATTATCAATTTGTTTTCGGGATGTGGCTCATTGCTAGACGGCGTCTACCGCCCCTCTCGCAAAACGATATTTAATCGTTTTCCTCGGCAGAGTGCCACAGGCATAATTGCAAAATTGCTCACTTATTAATCTAACTCAATCACATTAACATGTCAAGTTAAATCATAGATAAATTAAGACCAAACGTATTAAAACTAAAGATTTTAGCAAGCCAATTTCAGGACCAAACGCTCGTGGGCATTGTGAATTTGGTATATCTCTTCGTGTATAATATGCTTCGCTGCTGAGATTGTGCCGTTAAATTCCGCTCTAAGTACCGACAATATTGCAT
>CAISJE010000013.1 GCA_903885635.1 uncultured bacterium | reverse complement strand
CAAAAAGCTTCTCGGGCAATTTAAATAAGAGTTCAACGAGCTTGGGCTTAATATAAAGTCCTTTAATCGAGCCCTCAATTCGTCCACAAACGCCTGCTGATGGTTGAACTGTGCGACTGTGAATGATTTAGCCACCTCGATCGAATACTCTTCGTCACTCAGCTCGTGGTTGTGTCTTTCGAATAAATCCTTGCGTTCAGTTATAGCCGAAAGATAACTTGTTAACTCTTGCGACTTCCCGTCAATTATATTCGAGAAAGTAAGTGATAAAGAATGCTTCGCCCTAGTAACCCCAACGAATAGAAGCCTTAGTTGCTCGGCTTTTTTGGCATCTTCTTCGCTGCCTGGAAAGATTGTTTTTTCTATCGGTAAATCCATAGAGTTCTGCGTTCTTTGTTTCTCCCAATTTTTAGCAAGTAAATTTGTGAGGTAGACATATTCAAACTCACGCCCTTTGGAGCCGTGCAATGTCAAAAGCTGAACGGCATTTTGAACATAATCGTCTTTGTCTATTGTGATTAAAATTCCATCATTAAAGGCCATATCAAGATGTACAATGAAATCTTGAATTGTCGCAGTGGTTTGTAGATTACTAAATGATGACGCTTCATCGACAATTCTTTTTATCGCAAAAATGTTTTCAATCTTATTGATTTTAGATTGTAGAAAGTATTCGAGAATGCCAGTTCTGTTGATTAGCTCAATTACTGTATTTTTAAGAGTTTCGATTGATTTAATTTCTTGCAGGTCATCGTAGGTCTTAATAAAATTAGTAACCTTTTCTTTATCTGCCCAATCTCGGTCAAGATTCAGCTTGATAGTCGATATAAAATCCTTGTGATTCAATCGATTTTGATGCAATAAAAAATTGTAATCTGCTTTTTCAAAATCAAAAGGTTTTGAGAGCAGCAGCCCGAATAACTTGTCAGCGTACAATTCATTATTCTCAAGTGCTTTCAAGTAAAAATAAGTTATAATTGAAGGCTTCAGTGCGAAAATGCTTTTGCTTGATTTAATCTGAAACGGAATATTTTTAGCTTTTAAAAGGTCTGCAAATATTTCCAACTCACCGTTTTTTCTTGTCAAAATAGCTATTTGGGACAAATCAGCTTCTCCGCCATCTGTTAGCGGAGCTAAATTTGAATTGATAAGTTTCTCTATTTCCTCAACTATGAAATTGTTTTCCTGTTTAATGTCGCCGAATCCGTGAATTTGAACCTTTTTATTTTGGCTATTAATTTTTTCGTTTTTCGCCGTAAGCTTTTTAGAAATATTGTAATTCTTAAATTCAGGATTGAGTTCAAGCCTTGTTTTATCCTGAGAAATCAACTCATAACTCACATCAAGAATAGTTTGGGTAGAGCGGTTATTTTCACTCAGGCAGATAACTTTTGTTTCAGGGTATCGGATTAAAAACTTTTCAAGGTTGTCCGTTTGAGCACCTTGAAATCCATATATAATCTGATCATCGTCACCGACTACAAAAACATTTTCATTATCCGAGCCCTGTGCTAATTTAAACACAATTTGGTTTTGCGAGAAGTTTGTATCCTGATATTCGTCGACAAGAAAATATTTGTAGCTTTTCGCGACGTTTTTCAAGAAGTCTTCATTGCTATCAAAAGTTGTAAGCACAAGGTTAATCATATCGTTGAAGTCGATAAAATTATTTTGTTTTAATTTTAAATCGTAAATCTCATAAATAGCCCAAGCCTCTTTAGCTTTGCCCATTTTACGCTCTT
>CAISJE010000012.1 GCA_903885635.1 uncultured bacterium | reverse complement strand
GGAATTTTTCTCGCAATCTCCCTTGTCCGGCTCGCACCCATACCACCGGCTATCCCGCAGCTGGTATGGGTGCGAGCACTTCCAAGGTCGGACTTGAAAAATCTCAAAAAACTGTCATTTTTTGGATTTTTCCGCATCCTCCATGCATTATAGCAGAAAAATAATTGTTTTTATATTAAGATTAAATTATGACACTGTATGAAAAATCGGGCGTAAATTTATTACAAGCAAAAAAACTGAATGATAAATTTAGCGAAAAATTAGGAATTAATTCATTTGCCGGAAAAACTTTTCTTGCGCACGGATTTAACCTTGTAACCTGCTGTGACGGTATCGGATCGAAAATCATTCCGCTTTATGAAAGAAAAATGTTTGCAACAATTGCGGTTGATGTTGTTGCGGCGAATTTAAATGATTTAATTTGCTCTGGGGCTACTGCCGTGGGGTTTGTTGATTATCTTGCGGTGAATAAACTCGATAGTGAAAGTGTTTTTGAGATAATTCAGTCGATTGATATCGAATTAAAAAAATGTAACTGTAAATTGTTGGGTGGTGAAACTTCCGAAATAAGCGAACTTATAACCTCAAACAATATTGATATTTCAGGTTTTGCAATCGGTTTAGTCCAAGATGGAGACGGATTGGACAAAATCAACGTAAAAGAATGTGATATCGTTGTTGCACTTTGTTCTTCAGGAATCCATGCTAACGGATTTTCGTTGATAAGAAAATTATATAAGGAAAATCAATTAACGGATAAAGAATTTGAAACCTGCCTCATGCCAACATGTATTTATTACAATTGCGTTTTGGAGCTTATTCAAAAAAAACTTGTAAAATCTTGTGCGAACATAACCGGAGGCGGAATTTTATCAAATTTGTCTCGTGTGATACCTGAAAATTTAAAAGCGGAACTTAAATTTGATAAAATTCCGCCCCAACCGATTTTTGAGAAGCTCAAAGGAATTTGTAATGATGAATTTTACGAAGTTTTTAACGCAGGCGTTGGTTTTTGTTTGATTGCAAACGAAGCAAATTTGGATGAAATTTTGAAAATTTGTGAAGAGTTTTCCCCGTTTATTTTAGGAAAAATAGGAGCAAGACAATGAAACATATCGCGGTTATGGGTTCGGGTAACGGAAGCAATTTTGAAGCTATTGTAAAGTGGTTTCAGGATAAAAGCGTTGAAATAACTTGTTTGAGTGATGTCGAAGATGCTTTTATTCTAAAAAGAGCTCAAAATTTGCGAATAAATCATCAGTTTTTGCCGTTTGAGCAGAATTTTGAATATTTCAGCAAAAATGAATTTGATTTGGTAGTTTTAGCAGGATATATGAAAATTATTCCCGAAAATGTTTTAAAAGCGATGGGTAAAGTTATTAATATTCATCCGTCTTTATTACCTGCGTTCAAAGGCAAAGATGCGGTTAAAAAGGCGTTTTTGGCAGGGGTGAAAGTTAGTGGTGTGACAGTTCATTATGTTGATTGCAATATTGATACAGGGAAGATTATAGCTCAATACCCTGTTTTTATTGATAATTCAATGCATTTTGATGAATTTGAAGCCGAAATTCACGAAATTGAACACAGGCTTTATCCTATTGTGATTGAAAAAGTGCTTGAGGATAAAATTTTTGATTTTCATGATTTAATGAAAAGTGGATGTAGTAAGAATAAAGAAGGCGGAGGATGCGACAGATGCGGACAACATTAAATATTTTGGTTTTTGGCTCAGGAGCAAGAGAGCATGCGATAGCGGAGTCGATTTCAAAATCTCCATTACTTAATAAATTATATTTAGCTGAAGCAGGGGCGTTTGACTTAGGCGAAGTCATTGAATTTTCCGATTACGAAGATTTGGCGAAAAAATGTGCGGTTTTGAAAATAGATATGGCGGTTTTCGGGCCCGAAGGGCCCTTATGCGACGGCATTGTTGACATTTTTAAGGCTCACAACCTCCCTTGTATCGGCGTAGACAAACATTTTTCTCAACTCGAAAGCTCAAAACTTTTCGGCAAAAAATTCATGGAAAAACACGGGATTAAAACGGCGAAATATGAGGTGATAGCTGATATTGAAGAAGCATCGGCAGCCATTCTTTCTAAGGCGGGCAATAAAGGTAAATTTCCTTCGGTTGTAATTAAGGCGGATGGGCTTTGTGGCGGTAAAGGTGTTGTAATAGCCAATAATGAAGCGTTTGCTCAACGAACTATAAATGAATTTTTGGAGGGTAAATTTGGCGATAATTCCAAAACAATTTTATTGGAAGAATTTTTGCAGGGCGAGGAACTTTCTTTGATGTCTTTGTGGGATGGCAAAACTCTTTTGTCTTTTGCTCCGTCGAGGGATTTTAAAAAATTGAATAAATCTTCGTCTGCTCCGAATACGGGTGGGATGGGCGCTTTTTGTCCGGCGAAATTAAATGAGTTTCAACGAAAAAAACTTGACGAGTATAAAAATAAGCTAAAAAAGTCTTTGGAGCTAGAGAAAGCGGATTTTGTCGGGTTTATATATTCGGGGTTGATTATGGCTCAAAAAGATGGTGCTTGGGACTGGCATGTGCTTGAATATAACGTTCGGCTAGGCGATCCTGAGGCACAAGCGACTTTGGCACACTTGAAAACCGATTTCCTTGAAGTACTACAGGCGGCTTTAGCACAGAATTTAGATAAAATTAAACTTGATTATAACGAAGATATTTCTGCATGCTTAACTTTGGCTTGCGAAGGCTATCCGAAAACGCCTAGGGACCGTAAAAAAATCACTTTACCTGAGGAAACTGCCGAGAATAGAGATATTAAAGTTTTTTATGCAGGTGTTGAGGAAATTGATGGCGAAATGTATTCAAAAGGCGGCAGGGTGCTTTCTTTGTGTACAACCTCGCAAGACCCTTTTTGGGATTTAAAAAACTTCGCAAAAGAAATAGAGATGGAAAATAAGTATTTCAGAACGGATTTGGAAGTTAGGTAGTCTTTAAGCTTACTTAAGGATTAACAATGGTTGTCCGTTCCATCAAAAATTTCGGTTCTAACAGCTTCCACCCTGTTTAATAACGGACCTTTTGGTTGAGCAAAATGATAATATTGCAAGTTCAATAAGCAATCCCGCCCTACTTTTTCAAACATCAATCTGTTTTTCTTCAGCGAAAGAGCCAGTGTGTGATAAGTTTTTTTGCTTACTTTTTTTACAAAAAAAGTAAGTCGTCACCCTCCGCCATTAGCTAAAGGGGTTTTTATTAATAAGAAATAGAAACCTGCGGATAGTGCCATGCACGCAGGAATTGTGCAAACCCAAGCAACCACGATGTTTTTAACCATCCCCCATTTAACGGCAGAAACCTTTACCATGCTTCCGACTCCGACAATTGCGGTTGATATAATGTGGGTTGTGCTTACAGGAAAACCGAAGTGAGATGCGGTCAAAATGATACTCGCAGAAGCCGTTTCAACGGAAAATCCGTGTATCGGTTTCATTTTTATCACTTTGGAACTCATTGTTCTGATTATTTTCCATCCGCCGGTCATTGTTCCCAGTGCCAAGGTCATCGCACAGGCACATATTACCCAAACAGGGATTTCGAATGTTTTGTTCTGGACAACGCCTGCCGTCATCAATGCCAAAGTTATAATCCCCATGGTTTTTTGAGCATCGTTTGAACCGTGGCTGAAAGCCAAAAATCCTGATGAAAAAATCTGTAATTTTCTAAACAATCTGTTCAATAATTCAGGACGCATTTTATGAAAGATTTTTAACAGAACTAAAATAACCAAAAATCCAACTACAAAGCCTAGAATCGGTGAACAAATCATCGGCAAAATAACTTTGTACATAACGTTAGGTCCGTTTATGACATCTAACGCAGGGTGTTCAAGCCTGAATGACGGCATTCTTAAAATTAGTTCATAAGCTTTATCGAGTCTGAAATAAGCATGCGTAACCGCCGCACCCAAAAGCCCGCCGATAAGTGCGTGAGATGAACTCGAAGGAAGTCCCAAGTACCACGTCAGCAAATTCCACGTTACCGCACCCAAAAGTGCACATAAAATTACAAGCTGTGTGACGGATTCGGGTGCTACCATGCCCGCTCCAATCGTATGTGCGACGTGGGTTCCGAAAAATGCACCCACAAAATCCAACGATGCCGCGTAAAGTATTGCGCGTCTAGGGGTTAGTGCTTTTGTCGATACAACGGTAGAAATAGCGTTTGCCGAATCGTGAAACCCATTCACGTATTCAAAGATAAACGCGACTATCATAACTAATGTAAGTAATATTATTGCTATATTCATAATTCCTAATTATTTTTCAGTGCGATGTTTAAAATGGCGTCAGAAACGTCGTAACATTTATCCATTGCACTTTCCAAAACCTTATATATATCTCTTAACTTTATAACTTCAATCGCCTCAAATTCACCTGAAAACAATTTATCCATAGCTCTATGAAGAATATCGTCGCCCAAGGATTCAATTTCTTTCATCGATTCATAACTTGCGGTGATTTCTTTTGTTTTTGAAATTGTTTTTAGCAGGCTTACGCTTCTGATTAATTCGTCTGTTGATTTGAGAATTGTTCTTGATTGTTGTAACATTTCTTCGGTGAAGCTTGTCATTCTATAGATATTCAAATTCATAAGAGCTTGAACTATTTTTTTTGTAATTTTGTTCAACATAGTCGCTAACGCTTGAATATCTTCCCTATCAATAGGGGTAACGAAAGTTGAATTCAGCTTGCTGATAGTTTCTCTTTCAAGTTCAGAGCCTCTATGCTTGAGGGTTCTTGCTTTTACAAGAAGTTCTCCTGTCATGCCATGCGAAATCGCCTGATCAAACAATTTTGCTATATCATTACAATTTTTCGCCGCATCTTCAAAACAATCGTAGAATACGTTATTTTTAGGCGGTAATAGTTTTTCTAATAAATTAAATCCCATTGTGTATACTCCATTTCCTTATACACTCATGGTATTCTAAACAAAGTTATTTGTAACTAATGTTTTATGATTTGTAACAAAAAAGTGAGAGGTGAGTAAACAGTGAACAGTAAACGGTGAACAGAGGGCAACAAGCCCAAGGTCGTTAAAGTAGGGTGGGTTCCCTAACCCACCGACAACAAGCTCAAAAGAGACTAAAAAATTCTAACAAAAAAATATCCAATTCAAGACGGTGCGGTTAAATCCGCACCCTACGGACTTTCCCCTTTTCCCCTTTCACTCGCTTTCCTACAATGGAACATAGCCCGAATAAACCAAGCTTGCCCAGCTTTCAAAGTAGCTTATTTGAGATGCACTTCCTGTTTTTATATATATTTTTGATTGATGTTGAGGAGCGAGTTTAATAGCTTTACTTATTGCCGCTTGAATTACCTCAGGGTGGGTGATTATTATAATCCTGTTGCCAACATTTTCTTCTACAATTTTTTTAAGAATTTTGGAAACTCTTTTGTTAAAGTCCAATAACGTTTCACCATTTTCAGGGCAGGAAGAGGATGGGTTTTCATGAAGTTGGTTAAGCATTTGAGGATATTTGTGTTCAATCTGTTCAAAAGTTAACCCGCTCCAAACGCCGTATTTTCTTGAGTGAAGACCATTTATAATCTCAAAGTCTTTTTTGAAAACCTTTGAAACCATCTGTGCTGTTTGAATTGTTCTTAGAGCCGGACTTGTGTAAATTTTATCATTTTTAATCTCACGTTTTTTTAACCATTCACAGATTTTTTCGATTTCTTCTTCGCCAGCTTCGTTTATCGGCGGATAATTCCCGTTATCGGAAAGCCGATTTTCCTCTGAATGGATAGTCGAACCATGGCTAATGAATGTAATTTTACATTTTCTGTTAAACATATTTATATCATAGCATTTTTTTATAAAAATGACAATGAGGATGCGGAAAAATCCAAAAAATGACAGTTTTTTGAGATTTTTCCGCATCCGACCTTGGAAGTGCTCGCACTCATACCACCTGCGGGATAGCCGGTGGTGTGGGTGCGAGCCGGACAAGGGAGCTTGCGAGAAAAATTCCTAATTTTTCCGCAAGCTCAATGTGTTTATTTTTTGTTATATATGTTATAATAAGTAACGTTATGATAGATATTGATAAAATTATTTCAAAATTAAAAGAATTAAAACCTGATTTGGAAAAGGATTACGATATAACTGAATTAGGCGTTTTTGGCTCTTTTGCTCGTAACGAGCAGACGGAGAAAAGTGATATTGATATTTTAATAGACTACAAAAAAGGAACGAGTATCTTAAAACTTGGCGGACTTCAATACATGCTATCTGAACTTTTTAATATAAAAGTAGATTTGGTCATGAAAAAATCATTAAAAAAACAAATAGGCAAGCAAATACTATCTGAGGTTATTTATGTTTAGAAATGTATTTACAAGTAAGCGAGATGGAAAATGAGTCCAAAAGCATTTAAATTTGGGGATAATATTTCAACCGACCACATAGCACCGGGGCGGTTGTTCCACTTGCGCTCTAATTTGCAGGAATTTGCAAAACATGTTTTGGAAGATGCCGACCCTAATTTTGCATCAACTATGCAAAAAGGTGATTTTGTCGTCGCAGGGAATAACTTCGGGCTTGGTTCTTCAAGAGAACACGCACCTCAAATAATTAAAATTGCAGGGGTTCAGGCGGTTTTGGCGAAGTCTTTTGCAAGAATTTTTTACAGAAACGCGATTAACATAGGGCTTTTGGCGATAGAATGTGATACAGATTTGATTGATGCCGAGGATGAAATCGAGCTTGATGTAAAAAACGGGGTTGTAAAAAATCTGAGTAAATCCTTAGAAATAAAATTTTCGCCGTTACCTGCCGTTATGATTAAGCTTTTAGCGGACGGCGGTTTGGTTGAACACGTAAAAAAATATGGCGATTTTAATTTGACCGATTGTTAAAATACTTAACGTTTGAGCTTTTTATTAAGCTTTGTTATTGACATTAATTTCTGCTTGTTGTTATATAGATATACGACTCTAGCCGAATCGTGCTGTTTTGGAGCGTGAGTTGCAGAAAATATAAAGTAAAAACTTAATTATAAAAGGAGAAACTATGCCGACTATTAGTCAACTTGTACGCAAAGAGCGTAAAAAATTAATAGATAAAACAAAATCGCCAGCTTTGATGGAATGTCCTCAAAGACGTGGAGTTTGTACAAGAGTTTATACAACAACACCTAAAAAACCTAACTCGGCTTTGAGAAAAGTTGCCAGAGTAAGACTTACTAACGGATTTGAAGTAACTTCATACATTCCCGGAATCGGACACAACCTTCAAGAACACTCTGTTGTTTTAATCAGAGGCGGAAGAGTTAAAGATTTACCGGGGGTAAGATACCACATCGTTAGAGGTACGCTAGACACGGCAGGTGTTGCAAACAGATCCAAAAGCCGTTCTAAATACGGTGCAAAAAGAGCTAAAAAGAAATAAGACAGCTCTTGGCAAGCGAAGCGAGCCTTAGAGATGACTTATCCCGAACTCGTTTCGGGATCTCGTAAATATATCAGTAATTAAATTTTAAAGTCCCGAGTACTGCTCGGTAAGACATTAAAAACAAGAAAGGTAAAAATATGTCAAGACGTTCAAAACCAGTTAAAAGAATACCACCGGCGGATCCGATTTATAACAGTGTGGACATTTCAAAGTTTATTAATAGAATTATGCGCAGAGGAAAAAAATCTATCGCTGAAAAGATTTTCTATTCTACAATGGAAAAAATAAAAGAAAAAACAAACGAAAACCCGATAGAAACGTTTCAAAAGGCGTTGACAAATTCAACTCCGTTGTTGGAAGTTAAAGCGAGAAGAATTGGTGGTTCGACTTATCAGGTTCCTATTGAAGTTAAGCCTGACAGAGGAATGGCGCTGTCATCTTCTTGGTTGATTGCCTCTGCTAAAAATAGACATGGTAAATCATTTATCGATAAATTAACAGTTGAATTGCTTGATGCGTCAAACGGCATAGGTGCAGCTTGTAAAAAACGTGAAGATACTCACAAAATGGCTGAAGCTAACAAAGCTTTCGCTCATTACAGATATTAGGATTTAAAAAATAAGATTAACAAAAGCGGGTCGAAAACTTCGTTTTCGACCCGCTTTTGTTACAAAAATTTATAATTCACAGGAACAAAAATTCTGATTAAAAGTGCAACACCTTTCAAAT
>CAISJE010000011.1 GCA_903885635.1 uncultured bacterium | reverse complement strand
CGGTTTTTACTGTTCTTATTGTGACTGAGCCTTTTTGAACTTCGATTGTTTCGACTCCGTGTAAAAATGATGCGGGCATTAATCTTCCTCCGTTTCAATGCTTGGGGTAGTTAATTCAAAATTGATTGTGTATTGCCAAATCCCATTGTTTTCAGTCAAAAACCCTTCTTTTGTTGGGCACATTTTTGTGCAGCCATCGATTTTAAATCCTGTTAAAACTTGTTTAACTTTTTCTAAAAGCAAATAGGCCCCATCGTTTGTTTTCAAATATCTTGTGATTAGGGTTAGCGCAAATTCCATTTTCTTTTGCTGAAAAATGACATCCAGGGACTGACTATTTCCGTAATTTCCACCTTGATAATGGACAAGAATGGCACCTTTTGGATGTGTGAAAGTATATTCTTGAGGTTTTTCGGGGAATGAATCAATATACAAACCTGTTATTTTGCTTTTTAATCTCTCTACTATTCGATTTTCAATTGCTTCAATACTCACTTAGAACCTCGTGGCTGAACATTCTATCGTTTGAATTTTTGTTTGATAAATATTCGTTGTTTTGTAGGGTTTCTTGGCTGTTTTCGAGTTCAAGCGTAATAGTTCCCTTTTGAATTTTGTCCAAAGTTTTAATTGTTTCTTTGTACTGAGCCATAATAGATTCGGGCATATCGGCTTGTAACCTGCGGCTGTATAACCGGTAAATGCTTAAATCGATTGCGATAATTCTTAAAAGGGGAAGATGGGTATCAAGAGGTAAATTATATCGACCTCTAAGATACCCATCGATTAGGGTTGAAGAGTAAAGGATAGCCTCAAATGTCACTGCTTCGTCAACTTCGGGGAGAGAGTTGTCGTTGGTTAGTTGTACAAGGGTTGCTTGGGTGATTTGCTTTTCGATATCTTCAACACTGCAATACATCTATATTCCTCTTGCAATACGGATAATTTCGCCTGATGCGGTTGCAGCATCAAGTGCGTATCCGTTAATTTCTTCAGTTGTAGCAACAGGAATTGCTCTGCCTTGAGAATCACTTGTGATTTTTACACCTTGAGTTATAGCGGAGCCTGATTCAACAAGTAAAATCCCAATGACTGCAATTGGGGCGAATTGGTTTTTTTCTGTTTCAACATCACAAACACCAAAAGATTTTTTACTGGCACCGCAAATGTTTCCGTCAAAGCCCACAAATCTTTGTTTAGGCAAATCAATTTGTGCTTTTATTGAATCGATTAGAAGTGGTTTATACAGTTTCTGTGCCATTTAGAGCCTCCTCTTTTGTTCCTTCAGGTTTTACTTCTTCTGTTGATGCTGTTGCATCTACGGCTGTGGCCGTAGCCTCAGTTGTTGTATCCGTTGTCGTAGCTGCTTTATCAGTTTTTTTATTTGATTTTGTAGCTTTTGGAGTTGGAGTTTCACCCGAATTACTTTCAGCAACTATTTCAATAGGAGTTAAGTAATCGGCTAATTTAGCCACATTGAAGTCGTCTGGGAACTCGATGGTATCGCCTATCCCATAGGTCTTTTTATTGTGTAAAATTGTTGTGTTTTTAACGATAAATTTAGACATTTTTTCTCCTTATGTATTTGCAATCAAATATCCGGCATCAGGTCCAACCAAAAATGGGGTGTAGATGTCTGTTGCACGAATATATTTGATTTTGTTGCCTTCTTTTGTGTACTCATCAATATTGAGAGCATCTTTTTTCTTGACTGTATAAGCAAATGAGGGGTCATATTCTGTTCTTGAATTTAAAGGTGGGACATATGCTAGGACAATATTGTTGCCCCAAACCTTAACAAATTCGCCTTTTTCGTTGACAAAGACGGAGCGACCTACGACGATGTTTTCAATGTCAAAAATTTCTTTCATTAAATCGAGAGTAATTATTCTAGTTTTGCTTGTGCTAACTAAATCCCTCAATTGTTTATTCTTTTTTAAGTTTTTGAACGCATCATATCCTAAAACCATGGTGTTTGGTTCTTGGGCAATTTTGCCGGCGACTGCACTTTTGGCATCATCAATTACCCCTTCAGGGTCGGATGCAGCATTGGAAAATTGACTGGTCCCTGAAAGAACTATTTTATTTTCAGTTGCATAATTGTCGGCATTTTGAACCAAATCGGCACATTGTTTTTCGTGTTTTAATTTCAATCCTTCAGTTACAACATTTGTCGCGTGCAGTTGTAATTTTACGATTTTGGACTCTTGTTCTTCCCTGTAATCCAAAGGATAGGCGAGGTCGTGCTCTGTCAGAGTTGTTGTCTTTTTTGTAAATCCTTTTGGTGAGATTACATTTGAATTTGCACGAATACTACGCTCCGTATCGTAAACCTGAAAGGCTTCTTTGTTAAATTCAAAGATATCGACTTTTTCAAGTTCTGACTCAATTGTTGGAAACAAGTTGCCGGCAATGAATGCTGAATTTGAATACCCTCTTGCTACTTTTGAAAGGTAGGCATTAATTCTTAAATCTTCTAAACGTCCCATTTTATACTCCTTTATTTATTTGTAGCAGTGCATCTTTGAAGTCGATATTTTCTTTTTCCGCCAGTGCCGTAGCCTCGTTGAAAATCTCAAGACTTTCTTCGCTTGCGTCTTTGAACTCATCGTGCTCAACCTTTTGTGCAGAAGCTTTTTTCTTTGTAGCAACTTCTTCCAGTACGATTTGTTTTGGAAGTGCTGATACAAAAATTTTAAAATCCTCAACCGAATTAGAGGTTGCATCAAATTTTTTGACATTGTCGAGCTCTTTGAATATTTTCAGTACAAGCTCCTTGTTGGCAGGAATCAAAATTCCTTTTTCAAGTTGCTTTTCGATAAAATTTTCAAACTCGTTGTCACGAACCTTGTTTTTGATGTAATCTAGTTCTTTTTGAATTTCGTCCTTATCGTTGGACTTTTCCTTAAATGTTTCCAATTCTTTCGTCAGGTCTTCAACCTTAGTGTTCAAAGTTTTGATTGTTTCAGTAGATTTTTCTTGTTGAGAAAATGTTTTAATCTTTTCTTCAAGGTCTTTTATTTGAACTTGAAGTTTACTTACTTCAGCATCTTCTTCAGTATCTGCTTGAAATTCGAAAGTGTAGGTATCACTCTCGCCTTCTTTAAATTGAACAGCGTCCATTCCCTTAACTTGTGGAATGCCGGCACCTAAGAACGAAACAGCTTTGAGGTAAGGCTTTTTGCCTTCAAGTTCCCGATAAATTTCAACTGAAACCTTTCTATATTTGCCGTCATTAACAAATGATTTTAAATCTTCTGTGACATCTTTAAACGCTGCTTTCAAGATGCCTTTTTCTGCTTTTAAGCTTTCAACCCAACCAAATGCCGGACCTGATTGTTCGTGGTCCAAAGTAATTGGGGCTTCGCAAAAACTTGGGTCGTAGTTTTTTGCAATTTCTTCTATTTGTTCTTTGGTGAATTTTCCTTGAGGATATGTTCCTGATTTAAATACTTCAAAAAATTTCATCTTTAACCTTTCTTTGAATTTGTGCGTGGAAAAGGTATAAGATGCGTTATGCACCTTATACCTTAACTTTTTTTATACTTCTAATCCTTGTTTCGTGATTAGTCTTAACCCTGTGTTAACAATGGTCAAACCGATTGCTTGTGCCGTAGGGTCAAAAATAAAACCTGTTTGAGTTTGAACAATCAATCCGACTGCGGACAATATGTTTACCCAAAATGTTTTTGAAGACCAAAACTTTTTCTTAGAATTTTCATCTGACATAAATTTACCTCACTTAATTTCTAACTAATTCAAAAAATAATTTACTCTGTGAGTATAAGCTCACTCTGATTTTCGTTTCAAAGCAACGAGCCCGACAACGAGCACGGCAACAAAAACGGCGGCGGTTGCTTTGAAACGATTTTAAAAAAAGAGTATGTTTAAAAAAGATAAAAGGCGGATTTTCTGCCTTTTCCTTTTTGCGAACGAGGTGAAAGATGGACATTTTAGTAGTTACAAAATTATTTGAAAGCATCGGCTTCCCGGCCGTCATCTTTGTCATTTGGTACATTTACCACCAAGCACAGGTGAAAACTTTTGAAAACATGATGAACCAAAACTTCACCATCTTAAAAGATTTACTTGAAACAAACCAATACCATGCGGCACTTTTGTCGCGAATTGAAAACAAAATTGATACGAACTACTGGTGCCCGATATTAAAGAAAGAGGTAAGTAAAATAAATGAATATTGAAAAAATGCAATTTCAAGGACAACTGGCCGAGTTAAAGAAAAAGT
>CAISJE010000010.1 GCA_903885635.1 uncultured bacterium | reverse complement strand
GAGGATGCGGAAAAATCCAAAAAATGACAGTTTTTTGAGATTTTTCAAGTCCGACCTTGGAAGTGCTCGCACCCATACCAGCTGCGGGATAGCCGGTGGTATGGGTGCGAGCCGGACAAGGGAGATTGCGAGAAAAATTCCTAATTTTTCCGCAATCTCATGAGAAATATTTAAACAAAGGAGTTTAGGATGACAACAGAAGTTAAGGCAAGCCATATTCTGGTTGAAACAGAAGAAGAAGCTATCAATTTGAAAGAAGAAATTTTATCAGGTACGGCGTTTGAAGACATTGCCGCTGAACATTCTCTTTGCCCTTCTTCAGCCAACGGGGGAGATTTAGGTTTTTTCGGCAGAGGGCAAATGGTCGGCGAATTTGAAGAAGCTGCATTTGATTTGAATGTCGGAGAAGTTTCTGCACCGGTCAGAACAAATTTTGGATGGCACCTGATTTTGGTAACAGACAAGCAATAAATGGATTTAATTAAAGAAGTCAGACAATTTCTAAAAGATAACCGCCTCGATTATCTGCTTGTTAATTCGACCAACGAATTTTTGGTGGAATATGCTGATTTGAGGGAAAATTCAAGATATTTATTGACGAATTTTTCAGGCTCAACGGGTGATGCCCTTATTTCACAAAAGAATATTTTTCTTTTTGTGGATGGCCGCTATTATGAACAAGCAGATTTAGAAGTTGATAAAAACTTGGTAACAGTTGTTAAAATGAAGCTTGGAGAAAGTCTCCCTCTACTTTTGACAAAAAAAATCCAATCCAATAAAACTCTTGCAATGGTAGCTAAAAAAAATCCCCAGGGGCGATATGAAATTTTGAAAAATGCTTTTGATAAAAAAAATGTGAAAATTCGTTTGCTGAATTCTGACCCTATAATTGACTTGCTAAATGACTCTTTTGGGGAACCTTTTGAAAAAAAATATAAAATAGAACAAATTGGAACCGATATTACAGGGATTTGTGCGGATGAAAAATTACGTCTGATTTCTCAAGACTTAAAAGAAAATGAAGCCATTTTAGTTACCAATTTGGAAGAAATTTCATATCTTTGCAATTTAAGAGATTTTTCAACAGAATATTCCTCGAAAATAGAAGCAAAATGCCTTGTAAAAAAAGAGTTTGCGGTTTTATTCCCAAGCGGTACTGTTAAAGATATAGGCGGAAATTTTGAGGTTTTAGAACTAAAAGATTTTGAAAAATATATCAAAAACTCAAAAGATATTAATACGTTTTTTGTTGATAAAACCTCGATAAATGCTTATGATTACGGGATTTTGGGCGAAAAAACCTCATTTCTGCCGAAAAATAAACTCAAAACAATGAAATCGCTTAAGACACCTTCCGAAATTGAGCATTACAAAAAATGTTTTGAAAAGACGGATAAGGCAATACTCGCCACAAGAGAGTTTATCGAACAAAATGACAATATTTCAGAATACGACATCACACAAAATTTGAAAGAAAATTTTCTTAAATTCGGGGCAAAATCTCTCAGTTTTAAATCAATTGTCGCAAAAGACAAAAATTCGGCGCTTGCGCACTACTCAAAGAGTTCAAAAACGGAGGTTTTAAAAGACGGCTCGCTTGTGCTGATTGATTGCGGAGCTTATTACAAAGGTGGCTACGCCACCGACTGCACAAGGGTTTTTGTCAAAGGCACACCTACGGCGTTACAAAAAAAAGTTTATACAGTCGTATTAAAAGGTTTTTTAAAAGCGTTTAACAAAAAAATAACGCCAAAAACGACGGGCTTCGCCCTTGATAGGGCGGCAAGAAAAGTTTTGGATGCTCATAAGCCTGCGGGGTTTGAATTTTCTCATTCTTTAGGACACGGGATTGGCATAAGCGTTCACGAAAGCCCTCCAAGTCTGGCGTTTTCGCCTACGGCGAAAACGCCACTAAAACCGAATATGTGCTTCACAATCGAACCTGGGCTGTATAAAAAAACTTTCGGCGGAGTCAGACTCGAAAATTCCTGTTATCTGGAGGAAGAAAACGAAAAATTAATCATAAAATCTTTTTCTAATATGTGTTTTGAAGAAAAATTAATTGATTTCAATTTCTTAACGCAGACAGAAAAAAAAGTCCTAAAATATTTTGAGGTAAAATAATTTTATGCAAAACATAGAAATCACAAGTGTAAATAATGAACTGGTAAAGCAGGTTGTAAAACTTCAGCAGAAAAAATATCGAGATGAAGAAAAAAGGTTTTTGCTTGAAGGGTTTAAGCCGATTGAAGAAGCTTTTTTAGCCAAAATCAATATTGAAAAAGTTTTTGTGCTGAAAGAAAAGGCTTCAAAATATGATTTTTTGTCAGAAAAATTGGTTTTGACAACCGAGGCTATTTTGAAGAAAATCTCAACAACAGATTCACCACCTGAAGCCGTTGCGATTGCAAAACAAAAAATATTTACTCTTGATGATATAAAATCAGCAAAAAAAGTTATTTTACTTGAAAACATAAAGGATTTGGGTAATTTGGGGACAATTTTGCGAACTGCCAAGGCGTTTTCGCAAGACGCCGTAATCCTTTTCGGGGATACGGTGGATTTATATAACCCAAAATGCGTGCGCTCTGCTGTTGGAAATTTGTGGAAAATCCCCGTTGTTCAAATTAAAGATTTATCGGTTTTAAAATCTGTTTTTAAAGATTATGAAAGAGTGGCGACTTTGCCAAAATCAAAAGACATATTACCGTTAAAAGACTTCAAAGCAAAGTCGCCTTATCTGATTATGTTCGGCTCCGAAGCCGCTGGATTAAGTCAAGATTTAATCGATTTTTCGACACAAAAAGTAACGATTGAGATGGCTGATGACGTTGAATCCTTGAACCTGAGTATCTCCGTCGGCGTTATTTTGTATCAAATATTAAAATAAGCCCTATAAATGTAACTAATCACCAGAAATAAATTTAGGTCAAAATCCTTTAGCAATAGGCGTTCGCACCTCCTCCTCACTTGCGGCAGCTCCTCTTCTTGGCGAGTTTGCGAGCCTTAGAATGGAGGGTGTCGACTTGTCGACGACGAGGAAAATTTTTCGACACGAGGTTACGAG
>CAISJE010000009.1 GCA_903885635.1 uncultured bacterium | reverse complement strand
TGGCATAGATGACAAATTTGTTAAGGTTTGTGCAGGACTTTGGAATTTTCATTTAGATTTTGCATAAAGAGAACAAACCTTGATGAAAAATCGTCTTTTTAGTTTTTGGCATTATTTTATTTCGCAATATGTCTAATATTAGTGATAACATAAACTCGAAATGTCTCGAACGAGACGCTTTGAGTTTAAATTTTTACAAAGGAACACAAAATGACAAAATCGCAGGTATATATCTTTTTTGATGATGTTATAAGAGAATACCGTCAATATTACGGTGAAGAATATGAAACGGTCATGGTTAAAAATCTAACAAAGTATTTGCGAAATTTTTCAAAAACTTCACAAATTATAATAATCACAAATCAAAATATTTCTGAAATTACGGATTGGTTTTTGCAAAAAAATCTATTTCAGTTTGTTGAAAAAATTTCAAATCCTGTTATTTGATACTCACCGTTCGCCGTTCACTTTCTAAATTCCCACCTGATTTCTGCCGTTTTCCTTTGCACAATACAAGCATTCATCAGCATGGGCAATAATTTCTCTCGGAGTTTTTCCGTTCTGAGGATATGCGGCAACGCCCAAGCTTATTGTAACAGTACTTTCCTTATCGTTTGCAAGCTTAAAAGGCTTTTCTGCAATAGTCTGGCATATTTTTTGTGCAGTAACAATTGCTTCAGTCTTATCCGTATTCGGCAAGATTATTCCCATCTCTTCTCCACCGTACCTGCATACAATATCCGTAGAACAAACATTTTTTTTTAGCTTTTGTGCGACCTGTCTTAAAACCGCATCCCCTGACTGGTGACCGAATGTATCGTTAAAGCTTTTGAAAAAATCAATATCTATAAGGATTAAAGAAAAATTTGAATTATATCTTTTGCAATTTTCCGTTTGCATAATCATCTGTTCTTGAAAATATCTGTGGTTATATAAATCAGTTAAGCCGTCGGTTGTGGCTAATTTGTACTGATGTTCAAAATCTCTTGATTTTAAGATGTATTTTAAAATATAAGCCGAAACAAAAATAAATAAAACAAAAGTAAGAGGCAAAACAATTGCCACCCATAAATTGAAAAATTTCATTAAATAATAAGCCGAAACGATGTATCCTATGGCAGTTAGAACGGTCGTTCCAAGTGCTACCACCGTTGAGGCTGTTGTGAGAACTATCAAGCCGATAAATAGTGATAATATTATACTAATCGCCATATCTGTAGAAAAACCGACTTTTTTTATAAAATTATTATCTATTAAATTATTAACATAAGTTGCATGGACTTCTACTCCGGGATAAAGCTTGTCAACAGGAACACTTTTTATGTCATATAAGCTCACAGCCGTAGTTCCTACATAAATAATTTTGTTCTTAAAATTAAAGTTTAACGTTCCGGTTCCGTCTATTGCTTTTACAATTTTATATAAAGGGATTTCCTGAAAAGTCCTTCCTGCAGGACCGTACCAATTCAAAATTGCGCCGCCATCCTTGTCTACGGGAATAGAACGGTTGTCAAAATTCACGTTATTATTTTTATCAATGTAAAAATCTTTAACATTAAGATTTTCTGTATTTTTTAAATACCTTAAACCTACTAAAAACGATAGATGAGGATAGAAATTACCTTGATAAATCATAAATGGCGGCACTTTTCTTAAAATTCCGTCATCTGAACGCGAAACGTTTATTGCGCCTACATTGGAAGTAGAATCTAAAATCTTCTGTAAAATTGCACGGCAATTTGTAAAAGTCAAATCCCTTGAAAAATCTATGGTGGAATCATTTTTAACTTTAGCACTAAATTTTTTATCCAGCTCAATAGGCTTTCTAACCTCAAAAGATTGGTTATCAAAATTCATTGAGGTATAAACATTATTATTTTGTTTTATAGCATTTACCAATGCCGCATCAGCATTAGTCTTACTTTTCATGGATTTGATAAACATTAAGTCAAATACTATCGCTGTCGGTTTTTGTTTTTCAATATAATTTATGAGATTTGCATATACATCTCTCGGAACAGGCCATTCACCATATTTATCCAATAAATACTCATAACTTGCATCGTCAATCGTAACTAAAACTATATCTTTGTTTGCTTTTTTTTCGCTGGAACTAACTAAAAGGCTCTGTCTAAGATCAAAAGTTCTATTTTCCATTGCCGTCAAAAAATTGTTTATCTTGTCAGTTTGTACAAATAAACTGATAATTGTAATAATTATAAAAAATAAAAATCCATAACCAAGATATGTTCGGATTATTTTATTTTTAAACAACTTTTTAAACATCCTGCCTCAAAATATCTTAACACTTGTTATTATAAATCAAATTTAAATTTTTTGTGAGAACATTTTGTAACAAAAAATGCTGTTCTAATATTTGATTATTTAATTTTAAAATATCTGTAGAATATCCCAGTTCGTCAGGGCTTTTCAAATATTTTAAAAGACATTCCTCATGCAGATTCATAAAAAACTATACCTTCGTTGAGTCTCACTAAGTTTGCAAAAACTATATTTCCTACATCCTCAAGATACATTCTCGCAAATCTTCATGCATAAAACATCAATCCAATGATGAATATTAGCGGTGTAAACCATCGATTATACGGTGGAAAAAAGAGGGTCTTGTCATACGAACGGGGGAACCGGCGAATGGTAAATGAATACCACTGCACAAATATATTTTTATAAAAAATGGACTTGTGCATTAGTCTCAAATAGTGAAAGGTGAGTGTGGTGTCGAGTAAACAGTGAACAGATGTCAATAAGCCCGAGGTTCCGTCAAAAGGGTGCGGATTTAACCGCACCCTTTTAATCGAAAACAATCACAAATGTACTTGGTTTTATGCTGTCGGGCAGGTAGTAACAACTCAGATAAAAAAGATGAACAAATTGTTGTCCTTGCGAGGCGAGGGGTTCTTGGGTAGAAAACCATTGAGGGGACGAAGCAATCTCATTCGCCTTTGGTCATGCTTCGGGGAGATTGCTTCGGCGTACATCTTTTGTCGCATTCGGCACTCAATGTCTCGCAATGACGG
>CAISJE010000008.1 GCA_903885635.1 uncultured bacterium | reverse complement strand
CCGTCATTGCGAGACATTGAGTGCCGAATGCGACAAAAGATGTACGCCGAAGCAATCTCCCCGAAGCATGACCAAAGGCGAATGAGATTGCTTCGTCCCCTCAATGGTTTTCTACCCAAGAACCCCTCGCCTCGCAAGGACGTGAAAAAGCTTACTCTGATTGCAATTAACCCTCACCCTACTTTCTAATACTCGCCGTTCCTGCTCGTATTGAAAGTCGACCTTTCCGCAAGGGAGAGGTAAAAAACTCGCTAAATCCTAACTTATTTCCATGCTAATTTCTGGTGATACAAGTTACAGCACACCTTTAGAATTTAATAATTCTTTAAGTGCCGTGACATCAGGCTTTTCGTCCAATATCTTATTAAACTTTTCCCACTGTTCTGCGTTTAGTGAAAATTGCGTTTTTTCTTCATAAGTACCATTAAAACTTTTTAAGTTTCGCATAAGTCGCATCCATTGCCTTTTTGCCAAATTTGCCGAAATCGATTGTGTACATTGTACTTTTACCGACTTGTGTAACCTCCTCGATATGCCCCACACCAAGCTTTTCGTGAAAAACTCTCTCGCCTGTGTTAAAGAAATAATCGACCGCAGACATAGATTCCTGTTTTTTCAACAACTCGTCCTGCTCACGTTTTTTCTTTGCTTCAAGCATACGCTTAATCGCGTTATCCTTGAAAAAATCATCGATTTTTTCTTTTTCAGCTACCTGATTTTGGAAGTTTTTGTTCAAAATAATACGACTATTCACCTTAGTCGGAGGGCTAAAAGGTTGAACAGGCTTTTGAGTGCCGTTTACCGTTCCCTGTTTAGCGTTTACTACCTTACTTGGTGCAACAAAATTCTTCCCAAACCCGCTTGACGGCGGGATGTAGCCGAATTTGTCGGTAGGCGCCGCAGGCGCCTTATCATATTTAATTCTATCAACCGCGCTTTTGAAAGTTGTTTTGGAAGAAACATTATCAGAATAAGAACTTTCAAGAATATTTTCAGGAATTTCCTGCAAGAACCTGCTTGAGTTGTAATATTTATACTCGCCCCACATTTGGCGGCGCTTCGCGCTTGAAAGATACAAAGTTTCTTCTGCTCTTGTAACACCCACGTACATCAAACGGCGTTCTTCTTCAAGCTCAGAGTTTGAGGTAAAAGTCCTTTGGTGAGGGAAAATGCCTTCTTCTAACCCTGCTAAAAAAACAATCGGGAATTCAAGCCCTTTTGCTGCGTGAAGTGTCATTAAGGTTACGTTATTAGAAATATTTTCCATCCCGTCAATGTCAGAGACGAGAGCAACTTGGGATAAAAACTCACCTAAAATATTGTTCATATCTTCAGCCTCAAATTCACCGGCAACGTTGACCAATTCTTGCAAGTTGTCAATTCTTGATTCATTTTCGGGCGTTTTATCTTCGTTCAATTCTCTCAAATATCCGCTTTTTTCAATCAAAAGCGAGATAAATTCTCTTAAATTATAACTTTTTTGAGCGGTTTGAAAATTCATAATCAAATCCGCAAATTTTTTCAATTTTTCTTTTGTTTTTGAATTAATACCATCAACTTCATCGAGGTTTAAAACAGCTTCAAACAAGCTTATGTCCTTGTCATTTGCAATGGCTTGAAGATTTTTTATTGTAGTTTCGCCGATTGCACGTTTTGGAACATTCACAATTCTTTTAAAACTTTGCGAATCATGCGGGTTATAAATCAATTTCAAATACGCAACAATATCTTTAATTTCTTTTCTATCGTAGAATTTTAGCCCGCCGTAAATCCTGTAAGGAATTGCATGCGCAATACAAGCTTCTTCAATCGCTCTTGATTGGGCGTTTGTTCTGTAAAGAATTGCGAATTTGTTATAATCATCGGCGGTTTTTTTTATTGTTTGCGCTATATAATTAGCTTCATCGGCCTCATCTTGCGCCTCAAAGTAAGAAATTTTTTCACCTTTGCCTTTTTGTGAGTAAAGTGTTTTATCGACGCGTTCTTTATTGTTTTCAATAATTGAATTTGCGGCGTTTAGAATATTTTCGGTAGAGCGGTAATTTTGTTCTAATTTAATAACTGTTGTGTCCTTAAAATCACGTTGAAAGTTAAGAATAATCTTAAAATCTGCCCCACGCCAGCTGTAAATCGATTGGTCAACGTCACCTACAACGCAAAGTGAGCGATTTTCCATGTGCTTGTCGGAAAGATTCGTGTAGAGCATTTTAATAAGGCTGTATTGTGCTTGGTTTGTATCCTGAAACTCGTCCACCATAATATGTTGAAATCTTGAGAAATATTTTTCTCGAACTTCAGGGCATTTTTCCAAAAGTTTTACCGCAAGCATAAGCATGTCGTCAAAGTCTATTGCGTTATTGTTATTCAGGGAGTTTTCGTATTCTTCAAAGATATCTGCAATTTTTTGGGACTTAAAATCCCTTGCAAAAGTCGAAAAACTAAACGCATCCTGCATTTTATTTTTTGCGTTAGAAATAATTGATTTAACAAGTTTTGGAGCATAAATTTTATCATCAAGATTAAGCTTTTTTATGGCGTTTTTGATTACGGCGATGGAATCTTGCTCATCATAAATCGTAAAATTTTTATCCAATTTTTTTCCTGACGGAAATGCAAAACTTTCGACATCCTGACGTAACATTCTTCCGCAAATACTGTGAAAAGTCCCCACCCACATATATTTAACGACTTCTTCGCCCAAGATGGAGGATAATCGTTCCCGCATTTCTTTCGCAGCTTTGTTGGTAAATGTTACAGCAAGAATTTCTCTCGCTCTCACACCTGCTTGAATTAAATAAGCAATTCTTGAGGTCAAAACCCTTGTTTTGCCACTGCCCGCGCCTGCTAAAATAAGCAGTGAGCCTTTAGTATGTTTAACCGCCTTCAACTGCTCTTGGTTAAGATTGTCTAAGATATTCGTCATTCCCTATTCCCAAATTATTTTTTTATGTTACAATTAGCGTACCAGAAAAATGATAATTTTTCAAAAAAAGTTTAGAAGGTAAGAAAAATGACAAAAGAAACAACGAACACTATTACTAATTCAGACAAATATTCTGATAATAGCGAAAAACAATCCTCCTCTATTATGGTACCGATTGACGATTTGGACAGCATATCAGAAGAAAATCAGGATACAGTTGATGAATTGGCAATGGAATTAGCCACGATACAACAATCTGCAAAAAGAATTGCTATCATCGGGAGTAGAAATCTGCCGATTACACATCAACAATTAATAGAAACGCTTACAACAGCACTCGTGCGTCAAGGAAATACAATTATAACATCAGGTGGTTCTTCGGGTACCAATGCCGCTGCAATCAGAGGTGCAATGAAATCCAATCCCGATAAATTAAAGGTTATTTTACCTCAAACAATAGGGCAACAGCCTTCGGATGTCCAAGATCAATTGATAGGAGTTCCAAATATTGTTGAACATTCCGACAGAGCGATGATGACATTGGCTGATGCTTCAAGAGTATGTAACAGAGAAATTATCGATGATTGTAATCAGTTGATTTGTTTCCTCTCTCATACCAGCAAAACCCTTCATAAAGCGGTTGAATATGCCGAAGAAGGTTACAAAGTTATTACTGTATTTTATTTAGATTAATTGATTATGTTTAATGAACACGTAAAAAAACTTACGGGTAAAAGCCCTAAATATTTTGAGCTTGCAGCGGCTCATATAATAAATAATTCTGATGTAGAGGCATTTTCAACACTTGTTGAACAGAGTAATTTTTTGTTTTATTTTGTTAAAAAGAATGTTAAAAAAAGGCTTGCGAATGCTGTAAATCCTTACAATTACAGGAATTTACTTTCCTTTTTAAAAATTTATTCTTATGATTATGAAGATTTAATTATTTCTTCTTTGGTGAAATTTGCCGATGAAGATTTGACAGACACAATGTTAGAATTGTTTGAAAATGGTTCTAACGAAGAACGAGCTTACTGTGCAAAATATTTTTTATATATTAATGATACTTTGGCAATTGATTTGCTAAGAAAATATTCTTACTCGGATTTTGATCCTCTTTTTTTGAATTGTGCGGAAGCACTTTCGGTAATGAAGGATGAATTTTCTTATAATCTGGCACTCGAAAAACTTAAATCGGACGATGAGTTTGAAAAACTTTCGGCAGTAAGGTTTTTAACTGCATATAATGACCTAAGGGCGATTGATGTTATTTTTGAAACAATGAAAAAATCCTCTATGCCTGAAAATATTGCTTCTGAAATCTCTTATTTGCAAAGTATTCTTGAGTTTTTGGACTCCGAATTTAAATATGATACAATTCTTGCGTTAAATCACATTGTTAACGGACTTGGTGAAATTATTTCACTGGAGCAGGTTCTTGATTTTCAGCTTTTTGAAGTTTTAGCGAAATTGATTAAGCTACAAAAAATTGAGTGGAACAGTAAAATAGCAGTAGTTTTACTTAACGCTCAACTAAAATTAGAACAATTGACAGAGAATGATGAATATCTTTTTGATGAAAGTCAAGCAACAAAAGAGGAAATTTACTGTATAAAAGAATTTTTGAACTCACAACCACAAGAATTTTGGGATATTCAAAAAAAAATATTCCAGCAGGAATTGACGCAGTGGAGTGATTTTATCTTTCCTGCCCTTGACTTGGTTCAGGAGCTTAATTTGTTGGAATCGTCGGATAAATTAAAAGAACTTTTAACATTAAATAATCAGACTATTATTTTGCGGACTGTTGAAGTAATAAAATTCTTGGGCAAGCTTGATGAGATTGATAAAGAGACTGTTTGGGGGGAAATTTCAGATGAAAATATTAGGTTAATTATTCAGTCGCTTTTTGCATAAGTCATACTGAGTTGCAATCAGAGCATAACCAATTTTATAAAATCGGCTATATGAACGGTTGATTTTTTAGGTATTGTTATTAAACTAAGAATAAAAAGGAGATATTATGAGTACACCAAACGGATCAGCGTTACTTTCAGGGATTTATTCAGGATTAACGAGCACTTACTCCTTGATAGCAAATCATTATAAAGATGGTGTAACGCTTGCCAATATTTCAGCGGCTAGAACAAATCCCTCTATTCAAGGGGCTTTAAACCCAACTTTTGCGTCATATATTCAGTCAAATTTTTCATCATTGGATAAGGATAAAAATGGCGTTCTTAGTTCTACTGAAATGTCGACCTTAACAACACAAATCTCCAATCAGGGACTTACCGCAGCACAATTAACCCAATTAGGAACGGCTTCGGGATTATCGACAGACGCGTTACAACAAATATTGGCACATTTTAGTGATATTGACGCAAACGGCGATGGCAAAGTCACAACTGCTGAAATTTCGGCTTATAATGTAACATCAGCGGCAGATAAGAAAAAAACAGAATATGCAACCAGAGCCGCTACAACTGATATGTCAGTTTTTTACGGTGCCGATGATTCAAGTTCTGCAGATTCTTCAAGCTTATTAGCCGGTATTGACACCAACAATCCTTAAAGGTAATAAATAAGATTAATAATAAAATCTTCAATTAACATATATATTGTTGATTTTATTGCGGCTTGAGTGGTTGCGGTTCCGACTTCTTTTGCACCGCCTTTTGTCATGTAGCCTTGAGTTGCACATACAAGTGCAATACTAACCCCAAAAATAAATGCTTTCAACAAGCTGATATAAATATCTCTTGTATTTAGCCATAGCCAAACGGAATTTATATATCTGTGCGGATGTAAATGAATAGTAAAAAAGCACACGAACATTCCGCCGACAAGCCCCATGACTTCGGCGATTAAGACCACCATAGGCACCGTCATGCCCGCCGCAATCAATCTCGGCGTAAAATAATAACCTACTGGATCAACTTTCAGTGTTTTCATAGCATCAACTTGCGAAGTAACCTGCATATTCGCAATCTCGGCACTAATCGCTGTTCCTGCGCGCGCTCCGACTGCCAATGCCGCAAATCCGGGGGCAATTTCTCTTATTATTACAATAGTCATTGTTCCGCCGATGTAACTATCTGCGCCTGACATTAAAAATTGCTTTGAGACTTGTATTGCGATAACAGAAGCTGCAATAAGAACGATTACTAATGATATTGTCAATGAATCGTAACTAATTGCTGCCGCTTGCGAAATTACACTTGAATATCGCACTTGTTTTGAAAACAAATACTTAATACTGATTATTAGATTTTGAACACACAGTCCGAAAAAACTAATCATAAATAGGCATACACCATTTCTTGTATTGAGGATTACGTCCCTTGACGACGTCAAAGTAAAGTTTTTGTAATTCACTGGCGATAGGTCCGATTTTACCATCACCTACGTTCCTATTGTCAATATTGACAATAGGGCTGACCTGAGCGCCTGTACCGCAATAGAACGCTTCATCAGCGATGTAAAGCTCGGTCCTATCGATTACTCGTTCTTGAACTTCAAGCCCCATAACTTCTTTTGCCAGCTGCATAATTGTGTCTCTTGTAATACCTTTTAATATATTGTCTGTAGTATTTGTTGTTACAAGTTTTCCGTCTATAACAATAAATAAGTTCATTGCAGAGCCTTCCGTAACAACGCCGTCTTCTGTAAGAACGATGGCATCATCAAATCCTGCTAATCTCGCATCAGAAATGATTAGCGCAGTATTTGCATAAGCCCCTGAAACTTTTGCACGGGGCGGAATAGCGTTATCGCTGTTTCTGCGCCAATTAGAAACACACACCTTTAAACCCTTTGAGGTGTCAATGTAATCGCCCATTGCAAGGGTGAATATTAAAAATGAATCTGGATTATCAATCAACCCGGGACCGACTTTTTGTGCTGATTTGTATAAAGTTGGTCTTAAATAAACATCTTGAGAATAGTTATTTTTCTGAAGCAATTTTTTTGTAATAGTACAGAATTCTTCAACAGTGTTTTTAGGCTGCATGTGCATGATTTTTGCGCTTTTATAAAGTCTTTCAAAATGTTCTGCGACCCTGAATGCGTATAATTGCTTTTCTTCAACGTTATAATAAGCTCTTATGCCTTCAAAAATTGATGTGCCGTATAAAAAAGCGTGTGTCATGACAGGTATTGTAGCCTTTTCTTTTTCAACGTAATCTCCGTCCATGTAAACAAATTCTGTCATTTTATCTCCTTTTTTCATTTTAACTTTATCTTGAATTATCGCATAAATTTCAAAGCATGGGTAGCAAATATTTATTAATATTACATTTTTTACATTTTTAGTGGAAATTGTGTTTGGTTTTTTATAAAATCATAATTAGAGGGGTAAAATATGGAACTGATATTAAATTTATTATATATATACGTAGCACTTTATTCGGTGTATTTTTTCACATTGGCTGTCAAAAACCAAAATGACAGAAAATTTCGTATTCAGCAAAAATACAATAATTTGAATTGTAAAAACAATCTTTGTGTTGTCATCTACTCGCATAATAATGAAATTAGTTTGGAGAACTTACTAAAACAACTAAGAATTCAAGATTACCCCACTGAAAGTTTTTCCGCTTATGTTATTTTAGATAATTGTAGCGATAATTCAGAAAAATTATTTATGCATGATGATTTTGTCCAAATGATTAACATTAAAGATCAGGGAACAATCGGAAAAGATCAGGCTATTTCAATATTACTGGAAAAACTGTCCGCAGTGCAAAATTGTAACGCTTATGTGTTTTTAGATGCGAATCGTTATATTGAAAATGACTTTTTGTCTTCAATTAATTCAGCCTTGGAAGACTCTCCGGTTATCAGTGGGTCCACTGTTTTGATTGGTGAAAAATTAAATCTGAGACAGAAAATTAAAATTACTTTCCATAAATATTATACAAATTTCTTACAAAAAAGTCGTTCTCTATTGGGTTTGGCGACAACAATCGATTCTGATATATTAATTATGCGTCAGGATTTAATGGAAAAAATAGGCTGCATAGATTTTCAAAATATAAACTCCGAGTTGAAATACAGCTTACTTTTATCGAGAATCGGATTTAAATGCACTTTTACCCCGAATGTAAAAACGTACATTAATGTTGATGAATTTAACTTGAGAATTCCATCCTTAAGCGCGCGATTGACACTATTCAAGAGCTGTTTTGCACAAATCTGGACAAAAAACATTGTATTCAATGAACATGTCTTATCGCTTTTAACGCCAAACGTTTTATTGCTGCTGTTTGCATATATTTATTTATTGAAACATTCTTACAAGTATTATTTTATGGTAGATTTTTCGATAGTATTAATCTCTTTTGTTTTGTTAATACTCGGTTTTTCGATAAGCCTTTTAAATTCCAAACTACAATCAAAAGAATTTATTTATTTGTTTTTGTATCCGATTTATTCGCTCAGTCATATTTTTAAGAATTTTCCGCTTTGCAAAAAAATAAGAACTAAACTCAACGGGAAAAAAGATTCTACTTTAAGTAATGAGAAATTAATATTAGACGCTATTGTTACAGATGGACAAAATAATATTTCCTGTAAGCTTGAACTTATTTCTGACAATGGTTTGGCGAAAGTTAAATTCATGTTTAAAAAGAAGAAATTTACAACTTCAACGCATTTAAGAATGGTTGACGCTATAACGGAATTAACAAAAAAACTGACTGATTACGGATTTGTATTAAAAATTTGTCAATGTTGTGCGAACTTTACTCCAAATATTGATGGGTCTACAAACATGATTAAAGGGTTTTGCGACCATGAATTTACGAATTCTCAAAATAATACTATTCCGACACTTTTGTGGAATTCTTGCAGAGGATTTAACCAAGGTAAAAATGGCAGTCTTTTAGACGAGATGTTTAAGTAATGTCTGATTTTCTAGTCGATACTCATTCTCATCTTGATTTGCCTGATTATGCCGATTTGGATGAAATTATTTTAAGTGCGAAAAATTTTGGTGTTGAAAAAATAATTATCCCCTCAGTCGACAGAAATTCGTTTGAAAAAGTTATTGAAATTTCCACTAATTACGAAAATGTTTATTGTGCGCTTGGAATTCATCCGACAGAGTCCCAAAATTCAACGGATGAAGATTTTGAGAAGATTTTAGAGCTTTCTTCTAACTCAAAAGTAGTTGCAATCGGAGAATGTGGGTTGGATTATTATTGGGATAAAACTCATGTTGTCGAGCAAAAAAAAGTATTTTTAAAACAAATTGAAATCGCCAAGGACTTAAAAAAAGCCTTAATCGTGCATGACCGAGAGGCGCATAAGGATTGTTTTGATATTTTAACCCAAAACGTTCAAGGTGAAATTTCCGTGATAATGCACTGTTTTTCGGGCAGTTTGGAGTTTGCACAGGAATGTATTAAAAAGGGGTTTTATATTTCACTTGGTGGTGTTGTGACCTTTAAAAACGCAAAAAAAGTTCACGAAATTGCTAAAAATATTCCGCTTGAAAGCCTTTTGCTCGAGACGGATGCTCCTTATCTCACGCCTGAACCGTATCGGGGCAAAAGAAACGAACCTGCGTATGTTAAATTTGTTGCCGAAAAAATTGCCGAATTAAGGGGGATTGCGCTTGAGGAGGTTGCACAAATCACCACCCAAAACGCAAGAAAGGCTTTTAGGATTTGAAAAAAGAACGTTTAGACAAAATTTTGGTTGATTTGGGCTACTTTGACAACAAAAGCAAGGCTTCGGCGTCCATTTTGTCGGGAAGCGTAAAACTTAACGGCGAGGTAGTTACAAAATCGGGATTTCAAATCGACCCCGACAAAAAATTAGAAGTTGAAATAAAATCCATGCCTTATGTTTCAAGAGGAGGATTTAAGCTTGAAAAAGCACTTAAAACATTTGAGATAAAAATAAAAGACAGAATTTGTTTTGATGCGGGAGCGTCAACGGGTGGATTTTCTGACTGTTTGTTGCAAAACGGCTCGAAATACGTTTATGCGGTGGATGTGGGATACGGTCAGTTGGCTTGGAAAATCAGGAGTGACGAACGGGTTAAGGTTATTGAAAGAACCAATATTAAAAATTGTGACATTGATGAGATTTATTCTAAAGATGATGAAATTGCCGATTTGCTAGTGATGGATTTGTCGTTTATTTCGATTGAAAAAGTTTTGCCGAATTTAAAAAAACTTTTAAACCCCCAATTTCACGAGCTTATTTGCCTTATAAAACCGCAATTTGAAGCAGGGAAAAATCTTGTCGATAAAGGCGGGGTGGTGAAAGATAAAAGTATCCATGTGGATGTAATAAACAGAGTTATCGAATTTGCCAAAATGCTAGATTACAAGGTACTGGGTTTGACTTTCTCTTCAATCAAGGGCCCTGCGGGCAATATTGAATATTTGATTTACCTTGCTACTGCGGGCGAGCAAAAAGAGTTTTCTGCACAAACGGTTGTAGATGATGCTGTTAACTCTCTTAATGCTTAATTTTTAAAAGTTTACCTTTTAGTAGATATAGGCAATTTTTATATCGTTTTTGTTTTTATATATACAGGATATATATTTGCGAGGATAAACATGGACAATTTTATTGATAAATATCAAACTTCTGCAAAATCAAAAATTCTGATTAACACTGCAAGAATGGCTCCACCAAGTGAGCAGACTAAGAGTATTTATGAGAATCTTAAAACTCTGGACGAATTACTAAAAATACAACAAGATTCCATGAGACAAAGACTTAATGTTAATGTGACTAAAAATCAAGGGGTACAATATTCACAAGCTTCAGCTATACAACCTCTATCGGATGATGTATTTGGACAAGATTTGCAATTGAATTTAACAAACTCAGTATGCGGTACTAACAATCAAAATAGCGATAAAGCGGAACTTGCGGCTAGCACAAAATTAAGCATTGAAAAGGGAGCTTTATCGATTTTTACTTCACGCAATGCCTCACTATCAACAGGGATTTATACTCCTACGGTTACAACTACGACAGGGGCTAAATATAATGCTAAAACGCTCGGCGCACATATTAGCCAAACGAATGGTTCGAATGTTGATGTTTTAAATATTGGCGCTAGTGTTAGGTATGAAAACCTAACCGCACGTGTCACTACTGTCCGAGATAATTTCAGTCAAATTCAATTAGGTTAAAACACAGTTGTTTAAAGGAACAAGATGATTTAGGCGGAGGTTTTTTCATTGATAATCTGCTAAATAATCCGTTTTTCGCAATCGTTATTAATGTTTTT
>CAISJE010000007.1 GCA_903885635.1 uncultured bacterium | reverse complement strand
ATGCAATATTGTCGGTACTTAGAGCGGAATTTAACGGCACAATCTCAGCAGCGAAGCATATTATACACGAAGAGATATACCAAATTCACAATGCCCACGAGCGTTTGGTCCTGAAATTGGCTTGCTAAAATCTTTAGTTTTTCTTTAGTGAATAAGCCAATATTTCTAAAGTTTTTTTGCCTACTTTTTTTACAAAAAAAGTAGGTTTTGACTTTTATTTAATTTTAATCTATCATTTTATTAGTAGTTTTATATAAATAAAACCGACATTAAGCAAGAGTAAAAGAATAAGGGAGGCAAAAATGGCATCGAAAAACTTTTTATTTACCTCAGAATCAGTAACTGAAGGGCATCCTGACAAAGTTTGCGATCAAATATCTGATGCGATTTTGGACGAGTTTTTAACGAAATATCCAAAATCAAGAGTAGCCGCAGAAACAACTGTAACGACTGGCATGGCACTTGTTTGTGGCGAAATAACCTCTGATTGTTATGTAGATATCCCCCAAACGGTTAGAAATACAATAAAAAATATCGGCTACATTGGGGCAGACGGTGGCGGGTTTGATTATAAAACTTGCGCAGTTTTAACCAGCATTGACGAACAATCAGTAGATATAGCCGGTGGGGTAAACAAAGCGTTTGAGTCTCGTGAGGACAATTCAAGCACTTCGACTTATGAAACAGAAAGCTTAGGCGCAGGCGATCAAGGGATTATGTTTGGTTACGCTTGTAACGAAACCCCTGAGTTAATGCCTTTGCCGATAAGCTTGGCGCACAAATTAGCTTATAGATTAGCACAAGTAAGAAAACAAGGGCTTGTTAAATATTTAAGACCAGATGGCAAATCACAAGTTACGATTGAATACGTAGACGGAAAACCTGCTAGAATTGACACTATTTTGCTATCCACTCAACACGATCCTGAAATTAACGGAATAATTGATAATAAAGAAATTCAAGCCATTATTAAAAAGGATTTACTTGAGTTGGTGGTAGATTCTGTTTTTGAAAACGAGGCATTGAAACCTGATTCAACAACAAAATATTTAATTAATCCATCAGGACGTTTCGTAATTGGCGGACCTCAAGGAGATGCGGGCTTGACAGGCCGAAAAATTATAGTTGACACCTACGGCGGATATTCAAGACATGGCGGCGGAGCTTTTTCTGGTAAAGACCCCACAAAAGTTGACCGTTCAGCAGCGTACGCGGCAAGATGGGTTGCTAAAAACATTGTTGCGGCAGGATTAGCTGAAAAATGCGAACTTGAATTAGCTTATGCGATTGGAGTTGCGGAACCGATTTCCGTAATGGTTGATACTTTTGACACAGGAAGCTGTCCTGATGAAGAAATTTGTGAATTGGTTAAACAAAACTTTGACTTAAGACCTGCGGCAATCATTAATCAATTCGATTTAAGAGGATTACCTGCCAAAAATGATGGCAAGTTCTACCAAAAATTGGCAGCTTACGGACATATGGGCAGATTAGACATTGAAGTACCTTGGGAAAATACAGATAAGGCTCAGGACTTGAGAGCGCAATCGACCTTGGGTTGTTCTTGTTGCTCTAAGTAATAAAGTAAAATAAAAAAGGCATATTTCATGCAGGTTGGGTTGGAAAACCCAACCTGTTGTGCTACACAAATTTAAGTCAGACATTTAATACTTCGTTTGGGTTAGTTCAAATTCATCTTTGTCATTTTTCGTCAATATTAGATGATTGTCTGCTTCTTCAGGAAGGACGTAGGTTTTAAGACCTCCATGGATGTATTTTGTTAATTCTTGAAAATCTTCTTCCATGAAATTTATACAACCATGAGACATTCTGTTATTGGCTAAATCTCCATCATAAAATTTTGAAAGTCTGTCTTTTTGACGGAATTTCGGAACTTTATGCAGGGCAACCACTTTTTTAGTATTTTTAGTCTTGTTTGCTTTTGCGCCTAAAGAAAGTGTCAAATCTCCGTATGCCGATTTATTGAAGATATTTGTTATAAGTGTGTATTCTCCGGCAGGAGTTGTGTTTTTAGCTTTGCCTAGGACACCTTTCGTATCGTTAAAATCATCGCCTATCTCTCTGCCTATGCCGACCTCAAAACTATTTATCTCATTACCCTCTTTGTCATAAACGGTTGCTGAACAATCTTTCTTATTGATAACCACGTAGTATTTTGCCGAGCTTAATTTTGCCCATTCTCTTACTTTTTGTTCGTCATCTTGTATTAAATTAATTTGAGATACTTTATCTGTTAAAGTGTTCTCTTTTATATCATCAGAAATGTCTATCGCAAAAGAGCCTGTTGATGTGATTATCAGAATTAATAAAATTAAAATTGTTTTTTTCATAAAATGCTTCCATTGAGCCTACAGTACAAGTTTCATTTTCGCTAAATGATAAAGAGTACACACCGAAGAATATTCAATGTGCACCCTATCATTAAATTCCAAATATCCTATGACCTAAGTTTTTTTTAAGTCAACAGGTTAATCGCAACAATCATCACAAGTGTCAGGTTGGTTACAACAAGGACTTTGGATTGGAGCGGCAGGACATGGGCAAGATTCAGCGCATGGTGCAGGACAACATGGCGTAATTAATGGTGCAGGGCAACATGGACTTACGCATGGGCTCGGGCAACACGGAGCCACTATTGGGGCAGCGGGACAACAAGGAGTAGCCGATTGATAGTGGTAAAATTGGGATTGACATGGGCAAGCTGCTAAGCTGGGTAACGCACCTAATGCCAAGACTAAGAAAGCTCCTAAAGCTATTAATTGTTTTTTCATGATAAAGTTCTCCTTTTTAATTTTCAAAATGGCTGGAGGTAATTTAACAATTTGTTACCTCAATGACTTTATCATTTTGCACCTATCAAAATAAAAAACGATATCCAAACAGATAGTCTTATCGTAAAAGCATGGTAGACATTTTGGCTAGACTTAAATATTAGGTAAGGCTGTTTTAGTGCATTGCCCTGTTTTTTTTGGGGATTCCATCACAAGGTTTGTGTAAACCTGTGGTGTGAGGTTAGAGGAATTTCTCCAATCTCTTTTGAAAAGAGATCATAAATGGTGCCTGAAAGAGATTGCTTCGGTGCCTGACGGCGAGTTTGCGTCTCGCAGTTGCCGTCCTTGCGAGGCGAGGTGTTCGACGGGTGAACGGTAAACGGTAAACGGTAAGCGGTGAACGGTGAACGGCGGCAACAAGCCCGAAAAGTGAGAGGTGAGAGGTTTTGCAAATCTCGCTTACTTTTTCCTCTTCCGCTGCATGTGTCATTGCGAGGCGAGGGGTTTTCCACCCATCCTCTTGCCTCTATAAAATGTAAATTAATGAAAACAAAAATTTACGTAATGAAACATTTTGTTTCACACGCAAAGTTTTATGCTAAATTTATAAAATGGTAAATAAAATAGTTGTTAGGTAAGGAGATATTACATGTCAAAATATTTGAGCAAAGAAGAAGTTAAGCAATGGAGAAGCTCATTAGAAAAGATTACATTGGAGGAATATGCTTCAAGATTGGGAAAAGTAATAGAGGAAGAAAAACATACAAATGATTTGATTGATATTGTTTTAAAAGGACAATCCGCTATGTCCAAAGTCGATAATTTACCGATTACGAAAGGCGAAAAAATTAATTCTATTGCTCAAAGATCTTTTGAACGAGAAAAAGAAATTTCACACGCACCTTTTTCGGTCACTGTAAACAAGCCAAAAGTCCAAAATGAAATTAAAAAGAGCGAAAAGATGACTATCAACACCGACAACATTGAGGCTCCAAAAACGTCCGAAAAACCTTCATTAAGAGAAGAGGTAAGGTTGGTCTTTAATAAAGCGCTTACTGACAGAGAGCAATTGGTATTTGATCATTTTCTCAACAACAAAAACCAAATCGTATATGCAAAAGATTTGGCCAGCCTGCTTGATTTACCAAGAGATTATGTTTATAAATATATCAAAAATCTTCGTGCCAAAATTGATGGCGGGGAGCTACAAAATGCTGACAATGGCGGTTATGTATTAAGCGTTTAAGTTGTACGTTTCCAAAACTTAATAAATTTGTGTAAAAAAGCAAATGCTGTAGTATAATATGATTGGAGCACTTGCTTTTTTAATTTTAAAATTTATCAGGATAAACTATGAATTCATCTATAATTAATATATCAGAAGTTTTAAATAACGCGAAAAATCTTATTTCCGCGGGGTTTTCCTCAGGATATAATTTTAATGAAATAAATGCTGAGGAATATTTTGATGAATTAATTGAATATTCAACGCTTCCCACTCCGATTTTTTCAGGAATAATAATTATGGAAAAATCGGAAAATGAATTGACCCTTATCGATGGACTGCAAAGGATAACGACTATATGCTTGCTTCTATGTGCATTATGCGAAATTTATAAAAATACTTCAACAAAAAACGAGACGGCTAAAAACAAAATTTTCAATATGTTTCTGCTCAACAATGGTGAACCCAAGCTCCAATTGAAAAATCGGGAACAAGACATTTATAAAAAAATTCTTTTTTCCGAAGAGCTAAACGAAGAAGAACTCAAAAACAATTTATATAAAACTTATCAAAGTTTTTTATCAAAAATAAGTACCAGAAAAATTTCGGGGACACAATTATTTAAAATTATTTCAAAAATTCAATTTATGGTTGTTATAACCAACAAATCAGAAATATCCACCAGAGAACTTTATCAGGCACTTAATTACAATAAGGATAAATTTCAAGTCAATTTAATTTCTGATTTTATAACTCAAATTGATTCAGTTGCAGGGGAAATCTGGCAAGAAACAGTTGACTGTTATTATAATTTAGGTCATCACGAACTATTGAAGACATTTCTGCTGGATTTTTTAACTATTCAAAATGATGGTAAAATCACGAATAAAAATATTTTATATAATAAATTTAAATCTTATTTTAATAAAATGGAAAAATTTCAAGATGCAAAAAAGATTACTCAAAATATTTGCAAATATGCTCAATATTATTTAAAAATAATTAAATCTGATTTTGAAAATATTGAAATACAAGAACAGATTACAATTCTGAACAACAATAATGGAAATGATGCCTATCCATATCTAATGGAAGCCCTTGGGGATTTGGAGAATGGGCACATACATCAAGACATGTTTTTGGACATACTAAGAATGATAAATTCATTCATCATAAGCAGGATTGAGAATCCGGATTGTCAACTAAAAGTTGACTTTGCAAGTCTAAGCACAGAACTCAATAAAATGCTTATTTCTTCAGGTCAAACTCAAGAAATATTTGATGATGGTAAATTAACAATAAACGAAATGAACAATTTATCTACTTTTGAAGTATAATAAAAAAAGAATTATGAGAGATAGAGTAAATATAGAGGTATTTTTTAAATGAATAAAAGTCAATCAATGGGGATGTACGTAATATTGGGGATTATGGTTTTAGCATTTGTATCTATGCTTATGGCAGGACCTAATACAAGTACTCAGGAGTTGTCATATACAGAGTTTTTACAAAAACTTAAAGCAGGAGAGATAAAAAGTGTCGAAATAGACAAAGATTCTACTTCATTAATAGCTCAACCAAAAGTTCAGCCCAAGATTGTAAAACCTGCCAATGAAACGATGAAGGCATTATACGGTGAGCAAAAAACACCGATTATACAATATAAAGTTCTAACTCCAAGTGATGCAACCCTGATGATAAAACTGGAAAATGCAAAAGTCGATGTTAATGTCAAAAAGCCTAGCGAGTCTTCGCAATGGATGGGGGTTTTAGGCTCATTAATTTTACCTTTGCTATTCATTATATTTTTAGTTGTAATGGCAAAAGGGCTTCAGGCAGGCGGCTCTCAGGCAATGTCGTTCGGGAAAAGCAAGGCTAAATTAATGCTTGACAATAAGGTTAAAATTGCGTTTAAAGATGTTGCAGGAATTGATGAAGAAAAAGCTGAACTTGAAGAAATAGTTGATTTTTTAAAAAACGGTGAAAAATATATTAAATTAGGCGCGAAAATCCCCAAGGGTGTTTTGCTCGTCGGCGTTCCGGGGACAGGTAAAACGCTTATGGCTAAGGCAGTAGCAGGCGAAGCCGGTGTCCCGTTCTTTTCGATAAGCGGTTCTGATTTTGTAGAAATGTTCGTCGGAGTCGGCGCTAGCAGAGTGCGAGATTTATTTGAACAGGCGAAAAAACACCAACCATGCATTATATTTATAGACGAGATTGATGCAGTCGGACGTCAGCGTGGCGCGGGATTGGGTGGGGGACACGATGAAAGAGAACAAACTCTTAATCAATTATTGGTTGAAATGGACGGATTTGATGAAAATACGAACATAATAGTAATAGCGGCAACAAATAGACCTGATATCTTGGATAATGCGCTTTTAAGACCGGGAAGGTTTGACAGACAAATTGTTATTAATCGACCTGACATATTGGGTAGAGAACAAATTTTAATGGTTCATTCCAAAAATAAACCTTTGGCGGATGAAGTTGATTTGAAAATTTTGGCGAAACGTACTCCTGGATTTACGGGAGCTGATTTGCAGAATTTATTGAACGAAGCTGCACTTTTGGCAGCTCGTCATGATAAAACAAAAATCTACATGGAAGACTTGGAAGAAGCAATCGATAAGGTTATGGCCGGACCTGAAAAGAAAAGTAGGATTATTTCTGACGAAGAAAAAGAAAATACTGCTTTTCACGAGGTTGGACACGCACTTTTATCTAAATTACTAAAAAATTGTGACCCGCTTCATAAGGTGTCGATAATACCCCGAGGCATGGCGCTTGGCATCACAATGACATTACCTGAGAAAGACCATTTAACAATGACAAAAGCCCAATTGCTAGACCGAATCACAATGACATTAGGTGGTCGGGTTGCCGAGGAGCTTACTTATGGCCCAGAATCAATCACTACCGGAGCTTCAAATGATTTGGAAAAAGTAACGGCTCTTGCTCGTAAAATGGTAACTGCATACGGTATGAGCGAAAAAATGGGTAATATGGCTTACGGAAAAAGTGAAGAACATGTCTTTATGGGGAGAGATTTCGGACATGCAAGGGATTTTTCAGAAGAAATTGCAGCTGATATAGACAAAGAAGTTAAGAAAATTGTCGATGACTGTTATGAATTAGCTCATAAATTATTGCAAGAAAACAAGGATATACTTGAATATATTGCCAAAAAGCTTTTAGAAGAAGAAACTCTTGATGAAAAAGAATTTGTTGTACTTATGGATAAAATTAAAAATGACAGAAGTAATCAAGGTTAATCAACCTATTCGAGAAATAAATTTTGAGGGACTAAAAATAGGCGGTGAAAATGACTTTTTGGGGTCGAAGCCTGTTTTTGCACTTGAACTGAATATCTTTGACTTTAGCGCGTCATCGCATATTGTTAAGGATTATTTTAATCCACAAGGTAATCAATTGTTACCCGCTGAGACAATTAATTTGATATCTGTGGCGCAAGAAACCCCTTGCGATATTTTAGCTCTAAAATTCAATATCCCCGAAGAAGATTTGGAGAAAAACATTGCTGAAGCAAAAAAACTTTTAAAAACTCTTTTGCCTCATATAAAAAAACCGCTTTTGATTAGAGGAGTGAATAATAAATCTGTTGACATTAAGCTTTTGCCTGAGTTGATGGAAGTTTTGGACAGGGAAGTTATAATTGCTTTTGCTACTGAAAATACGTATAAAGAAATAGTTCCTGCGGTCATTAAAGGCGGACATATTCTTGCTATAAGAACCCCGATTGATATAAATTTGGCTAAGGAAATGAATATTTTAACCTCGGATATGGGGCTTAGTCTTGATAAAATCCTAATTGATACCGATATGGGCGGACTTGGCTATGGGCTTGAATACGGATACAGTATAATGGAACGGATTAAGCTTGCGGCATTTGAGGGCGATAGGATGTTAAATATGCCTTTGATTGCCTTTGCGGGTGAAGAAGCTTTGAAGGTGAAAGAGGCGAAATCGGATACTTTTTCTAAAAGTTTTGGTGATTTTAAAGAACGCTCTATTATGTTTGAAATTACTACCGCTTCGGCAGTGATAGCTGCAGGTGCAAATTTAATCGTGCTCGAACATCCGCAAAGTATTGAAGCGATAAGAAGTGAGTGGGAAAGTAAACGGTAAACGGTAAACGGCGAAGTAGGGCTTATTGCCATCCCGCCGACAATAAGCCCCTGAGGAAGGAAAAAGTAAGCGAAAACCGCAAAACTGTTCAACTTTTCGACTTTTCAACTAAAAAAGGATACAACAAAATGGAATTATCGGGATTACAGGTTTTTAAATATTTACCGGCAGCAAAGAGGCTGCCTGAGGGGAATTGCAAAAAATGCGGATTTCCGACTTGCATGGCGTTTGCGCTTAAGCTTGCTAAAAATCAGACTGAAATTGAACTTTGCTCTTATGCGCCCGAGGAATTAAAAGAAATTTTCGAGCAAGGGATGAAAAAGCCACAAAAAGAAGTTTTGTTAGGGCATAAGCATAAGGTTTTAATCGGCGGGGAAAATGTCCTTTTTCGCCACGACAAGACTTTTGTGAATAAAACGGCTATCGCGGTTGTACTGGATGTTTCACAAGTCGGCTGGGACGAAAAATTTAAAAGAATTACCGAATTTGAAATTACGAGAATTAACGAAACTTTTAAGGTCGATTTGGTTTATTTAAAAGGCGATGTTCAACCTGAATTAACCCAAAAGCTTGACGATTTGGGCTTTGCGTATATTTTTAAAGACGATTTGAAGGATGTTATGCAAATTGAAGACGAAAATATTTTTGAAACAATCCAAACATTGACAAAGATAAGAAAAAAAGCGGTTTTGGAGAAAGACGAAAATTATTCAAATCCTGTGACGGTTTATTTTAGGCATGATGAAAATACTCTCAAATTAATGTCAAGAGCTGCTTTTTGCCTCTGTAAGTACACTAATTTAATTATTTTTGAAGATTTTAATGAAGCGCTAATTTCTACATTGATTACATTGCGTCAAAATATTTATACTGACCCGCAAAAACCTTTACAGGTGGAATCTACGGTTTATGAATTTAATAACGCAGATGAAAATTCATTAATATTTTTGACAACAAATTTTGCATTAACGTATTTTGCGGTCTCAAATGAAATAGAATCGTTGAATAAGCCTGCTTATATTGTGGTTACGCCATCTGACGGCATGAGTGTTTTGACCGCTTGGTCGGCTGAGAAATTCACGGCACAGATTGTCGCAAAAACGGTTAATCAATTTGAATTAGCAAAAAAGGTTAAAAACAAACAAATAATAATCCCGGGGCTATTGGGGCACATGCAAGAAGAAATAGAAGAAGCATTGCCCGAATTTGAAATTCTTGTCGGTCCAAACGAGGCATATTTGTTAGGAGATTTTGTTAAAGGATTAACTGTTTTTAAAAATGAGGTTGCAAAATAATACCAAAATATACGATTTCTAAATTTTTCGCGGCATCAATAATTAATTTTTGAAAATTCTTGTACGGCGCCATAAACTCCTTCGATAAACATTTGCGTTCCGATAACTATTAAAATTAATCCCATCATTCTGGTGAGTGATTTTAGTGCACTAAGTCCGATTATTTCTTTTATATGTTTACCCCAAATAAAAAATAAATATGTTATGACGCATAAAAGTGCAAACGCAAAAATTGTAACAAAAAGGTTGATAATTCCCCCTGTAGAAAAATTCATTGCCGTTATAATTACTCCCGGACCTGCTAATAGTGGGATTCCCAACGGAGTAACCGCAACTGAACCTTCTGATTTCATTGTTTTTTTGATTACTTTTTTGGATGGGTTGTTAATCAACGATTGCTTCCCTTGAAGCATTTCATACCCGATTAAAGCGACCAATATACCTCCGGCAAGCCTTAGTGCGGTGAAGCTGACCCCAAATAAGTCTAATAACAAATGCCCCGCGACTGCAAATATCACAACTGCTATAAAAGCTGTAGTCGTGGATATACGCGCGATTTTTTTAGCATTTTGTTCATCTTCATTTGCGGTTAAAGTTAAAAAAATTGACACTCCCGAGAACGGATTCATTATCGCCGAGAATCCCATAAAAACCACGCCCGCATAGACTATTTTTTCAAACATGTTCGCTCCCTCATCTTGAGATCACCGCACAAGTAAGAAAAAACAACTTTTCTATACTTGTGCAGTGGTCTTATCTTACTTTTATAGTATTTTTAAATAAAATGAAAAATAAATCAAGGTCAAAAGGATTTAAGCCAAAAGGATTTAAATTTAGCGTAAGTTTTTGAGAATTTCCTCAGTAAATTCGGAGCATTTTGCGTTACCGCCTAAGTCAGCGGTTAAAATTGAACCGTCTAAAGATTTTAATAAAGCGTTTTCGATTTTTTGGGCATAAGAATTTTCGCCAATGTATTTAAGCATTTCTATGGCACAAAGCAATAATGCCGTCGGATTGGCTTTGTCCTGACCTGCAATATCAGGAGCAGAGCCATGTACCGCTTCAAAAACCGCACAATCATTACCGATATTTGCACCCTGAGCGACTCCAAGCCCGCCAATCAACCCTGCACATAAATCTGAGACAATATCACCATACAAATTAGGCAAGACCAAAACGTCGAATTGAGAAGGGTTTTGAACCAACTGCATGCAAAGATTGTCAACCAAGATTTCTTTATATTCAATATCAGGATAATTTTTCGCAACATCTCTAACGCTTTCTAAAAATAAACCGTCAGAGAGTTTGCAAATATTGGCTTTTGACACCGCACAAACTTCTTTTCTGCCGTTTTTGACAGCATAATTAAACGCAAATTCTGCAATTCTTGTTGAGGCACTACGCGTAATAATTTTAATACTTTCTGCCGTATCTTTGTCGATTTGTCGTTCAATTCCTGCGTACAAATCCTCAGTATTCTCCCTCGCAACAACAATATCGACGTTGTCAAATTTTGTTTTTACATTCGGTAAATTTTTGCAGGGTCTTAGATTTGCATACAAATCCAATTCTTTTCGAAGTGCAACATTGATTGAGCGAAACCCTTTGCCGATAGGCGTTGTGACTGGTGCTTTCAGTGCGACTTTGTTTTTTTTAATAGAGTCTATAACTTTTTGAGGAAGTGGCTCACCTTCAATTTTAACGGCATCAATTCCTGCCGTTTGGATATCCCAAACAAGTTTTAAGCCGCTTTTCTCAATTATTTTGACAACGGAATTTGTTATTTCGGGGCCTATTCCATCGCCTGGAATTAATGTTATTGTTTTCATTTTTCTTCTTTTTTAACCACTTTTAATGTTCTCTTAAACTCTTTATAGAATCCGCAATTAGTAACGGTTAAGCTGTCTTCCAAATACACAACGCCTTGCCCCAATGCTTCTAAAAGAGGGCAAGCGATGCCTTTTGCGTAATTCTCGCAAGTCAGGCACTGGTCATCGTCTTCGATATAAACAGTATAATCCACGCAGTACATAATATAATTATACTACAGTATACTTAATTAACAATATTTAAAACTATTTTGTGAATAATTTTTAGCAACTTTTCATCAGTTTTTAGAACTGATTTATTAATTTCGTTAACCCACAGTTAATAATGAAATTGCGGTATTGGTATTAAAAAATGGGATGTTGGTGGTTTTAGGATGCACACTAAAAATTGCGATTGGTCAGGTTGCACCAACATGAAGTGCGGTTGGATAGATTAAACCGCTTGGCGTTGATGGCGATGTCGGAAGCAACTATAAAACTTGTAATTCAACAGATACAGGATTTTATTCAGGCGGAGGTTGTACTGCAAAATATTTGTATGAGAATTAATTTTCAATATGATGTAAAGTTGAATTTATAAGCTCTGCGGCTATTTTTGAAGTTTCTTCAAAAATAGCCTTATTTGTCCAAAAATCTTCGCGTTTAATATATTCTTTTACTATTTTTCTGGCATATGATCCCACGGCTACGCCGCGGAAATCCACCCCGCAAAGCTTCGCCAATTCAGCGGTTTTGGAGTTCGTTCCGCCTGAAAGCGTTAAATAAACAGGTAAATTTGCACTTTGAATTAGTTCAGCCATCGCAACCGCCTGCAATGTTGTATTAAAATCATCTTCCCCGCCTGACATTGGCGAACCATCCGCCTGAATTATCATCGTATAAGGTTCTCTATTTTCAACCAACCGCTTAATCAGAGACAAAATTCGCTCGTTTGAAAATTTATCTCGACCGATACAAATACTCAACATTCCGTCAAAATTTTTACATAAATAATCCCATTTCTCCTCGGCGTCTGTTTCATCGCTAACGTGTAATTCAATGCATGAGAGTAAAGAGTAAAGAGTAAAGAGCAAAGAGTTTGTAGGGTGCGGATTTAACCGCACCGTCAAAATAGCGTCATGCTTGCAAGCTTTCTGACATTTTAAACAGCCGATACAATTTTTTTCTATCACTTTAAAATATTGGCTTATGGCGTTTTGGGGACAGATTTTAATGCACTTTTCACACCTTTTACATTTTTCTGAATTTATTGTGACTTTGCTAAAATGCGGGTCGTTTTCAGTGCCGACACTCACGCAAAAATGATAATCTTTTTGCTCATCTTTCGGGATAGCAAAATCAAGTCCTTTTTGTGCTGATTTTAAGACTTCTTCGCTTGCACATAGGTCAAAAAAACGACATCCTGCCTTGGCATAAAGCGCAACAAGTTTTTCAACTTCTTCTAAATTCTCATTTCCCGCCCCGCAAATCAATTTAAAACATTTTTTTTCTTCAAGAAGTTTTTTTAACATTTTAACCTTTCAACAAAACTATCAATCTTGAGCTTGCGGAAAAATTAGGAATTTTTCTCGCAAGCTCCCTTGTCCGGCTCGCACCCATACCACCGGCTATCCCGCAGCTGGTATGGGTGCGAGCACTTCCAAGGTCGGACTTGAAAAATCTCAAAAAACTGTCATTTTTTGGATTTTTCCGCGTCCTCCTTCAACAATTTTGTTCACATAATCGTAATATTCGTTATTTTTATATTTTTTTATTTGATTTTTCAAATCCTCCTTGGTTAAAAAGCCCATGCGATAAGCGACCTCTTCAAGGCAGGCGATTTTAACACCCTGATTTTCTTCAATCGTTTGAACATACTGGCTTGCCTGCAAAAGCGAGGCATGCGTTCCCGTATCAAGCCACGCAAAACCGCGCCCGAGAATTTCAACATTTAAATCATTATTTTTCAAATAAATATTATTCAACTCCGTAATCTCAAGCTCGTTTCTCTTCGACGGCTTAAGCTTTTTAGCGTATTCAACCACCTTGCTATCGTAAAAATACAATCCTGTTACCGCATAATTCGATTTAGGCTCAGCGGGTTTTTCTTCAATAGAAACTGCTTTAGCATTTTTATCAAACTCAACAACGCCAAATCTTTGAGGGTCTTTTACGCTGTAACCGAAAACAGTAGCTCCGCCTTTTATTTGAATGTTTTTAACAACATTTTTTAAAGTATCCGAAAAATGCGCGCCGAAGAAAATATTGTCACCCAAAATAAGGCAAACATCGTCATTTGCGATAAATTCTTCACCTAAGAGAAAGGCTTGGGCAAGCCCTTCGGGCTTGGACTGTTCAACGTAGGAAAAACTTACCCCAAACTGTTCGCCTGTTCCTAATAGCTTCTTGAAATTAGGCAAATCTTGAGGGGTCGAAATTATCAGAATTTCTTTTATTCCAGCCAACATCAAAACAGAAATAGGATAATAAATCATCGGTTTGTCATAAATCGGTAACAATTGTTTTGAAACAACCCTTGTGCTCGGATATAATCTTGTTCCCGCACCACCTGCGAGAACTATTCCCTTAATCTTTTTCATTTTTTACACCATTACACCCACTTTTATTGTTGGCGCCTTTCCTTTAGTTGAATAGTCGAACAGTCGAATAGTTGAATAGTTTTTGCGTTTCTCGCTTACTTTTCACTTTTTACTTCTTTGGGCTTATTGTTGGTGCGGTTAAATCCGCACCCTACTTTAATGACCTTGGGCTTTTTGCCTAAAACCTTTCAACCCTAATTTCATTCTTTGATTGCCTAAATACCAATCGATTGTCAGCTTAATTCCTTCTTCAAAGGTCACCGCAGGTTTCCAACCAAGTTGGGTTTGGATTTTTGTGTTGTCGATTGCGTATCTTTTGTCATGCCCAAGGCGGTCTTCAACGTATTTTATCGAATTTTCGTCTTTGCCCATAGCGCAAAGAATTATTTTTGTAATCTCCAAATTGGTTTTTTCATTGTGTCCACCGATATTGTAAACCTCGCCGACTTTGCCGTTATGTAAAACTGTATCAATCGCCTCACAATGATCATACACATACAACCAATCTCTAACATTCAAACCATCGCCGTAAACAGGGACTTTTTCACCTTTTAAAAGCTGGGAGATGAAAAATGGGATTAATTTTTCAGGATACTGGAACGGGCCGTAATTGTTTGAACAACGGGTTATTAAGGTTGGTAAGGCGTAAGTTTCAAAATAAGCCCTTACCAATAAATCCGCACTTGCTTTTGATGCAGAATACGGTGAATTCGGCGCAATAGGGGTTTTTTCCGTAAAATAATCTGTTTTTCCCAAGCTTCCGTAAACCTCATCGGTTGAAACTTGCAAATATCTTTCGATCCCGACTTCTTTACATGCCTGCAACAAGCTCAACGTGCCCTGAACATTGGTTTCAATAAATATTTCAGGAGCTATAATACTTCTGTCCACGTGGCTTTCAGCTGCGAAATTCACAACGCAATCGACTTGAGAAATCAAATCCCTTGCCAATTTTTTATCGCAAATATTCCCCTTAACAAAGGTATAATTCGGGTTGTCTTTAATATCCTTTAAATTTTCAATATTCCCCGCATAAGTCAGCGCATCAAGATTAATCACCTTGTAATCAGAGTATTTATTTAAAATATGTCTTATAAAGCAACTGCCGATAAACCCTGCACCGCCAGTAACAAGCAATTTTTTCATAATAACTCCTCTTGATTAATTTCACTAAATTTTGGCTGAAGTTTATCTTTTTCGCTCAAAATCGGTTCAAAATCAATTTCCCAATCTATATTTATATCCATGTCATTGTATAAAACGCCCCTGTCGTGTTCTGCTGAAAACTCTGTATTGGTTTTATAGAGTAATTCGGCTTCGTTCGATAAAACAACAAACCCATGCGCGAAACCTGCGGGGATAAAAAGGATATGTTTGTTTTCTTCTGATAATTCCACCTTGAGCCATTTGCCGAAAGTTTTTGAATTTTTCCTTAAATCAACTGCTACATCATAAATTCTGCCTTTAGAACATCTGATTAATTTTGCCTGAGCTTTTGGGCTTGCCTGATAGTGTAACCCTCTTAGAACGCCTTTAGTTGATTTTGAATGGTTATCCTGAACGAATTCGATATCTATTCCGTTTTTTACAAACTCTGATTTTTTGTAGCTTTCCGTAAAAAATCCGCGGTTGTCACCGAAAATTCTTGGCTTAATCAAAATCACTCCGTCCATTTTAAGTTGTTCAAATTCAAACGACATTAATTAACTCCCATTGTCAATATTTTAACATGAAAAAATATGTTAAAGAAATTTTGTTTTAATATCATAAATTTCCCGTACGGTAATAATTAGGGTGTTTAAGTGTAATTAGTTGCATATTATTACCGTTCAGGAATAATGCTAAATGAGCAATTTTGATTATACTCTTAGGCAGTTTTTGGTAACAAATTCTAAAATTTCATACCCTATTTCAAGATTAACAGCTTTTACTATTTTTTCTAACTCAACAGGAAGCTTTTTCGATTGCTTCAATAAAGTTTCCTCTACAAAGTTTGGACTAATATCAAGCTGCTTTGCAAACGCACACCAATCTTTAATTGTGACTTCATTGATTATATTGGTTTTACCAATTTTCATTGCCATAAATGAATCTAGACCTTCATATATAGAAGTGCATAAAACATCATAAATAGGAGTTAATTCAAGGTCTCCGTTTCCTTTATATAACACAGAAAAATTCTTACCATGTGCATCGCAGTTGCCAATCAAATAATTAAACACAACATACTCAACAAACTGCGCTTTACTTATCGCAGGTCTTGCCAGCATCATCAAAACTTTTTCGCAGTCTTTAATCGTTATTTCATATTTATTATCTGACCAAATCCCTAGCGATTGCGTGAAATCTTCTTGCTGAAGCCTTTTTATTTTAGCTCCTTGAATAACTCTATCGTATCTTTCAATTAAAAAGAACTCAGTCGAGTTAATTTTTTTCATTTCTACATTCGGCACCAAAAGTCCGCAAGCCGTTGCAGCTTTCATGCAAATATATTCATTAGCAACAGTCTGCTTAAATTCTTTCATTGCAGGTTTTAAAATATGAGTAGTCGGACTTCCTTCTTTGGCAAGTGCAATTTTACCATTAATCATGCTAACAGCGGTTTTTTGCTGAACACCGGCTAAGGATAATTTTCTTCCTGACGATAAAGGTTTTCTAGGCAAATTTAAAATATGTTCTTCCAACCCATCATCAGATAAAACATCGCCGTCAATCAATAAGTCTTTTTCATCACGCTCAATTTCTTCAATTTCATGGAATGAAACGGCACCTGCACAATCTTTTCCGATTGCTCCAAGCATAGCAAAATCATTGTTGGCGTTAATTTTATTTTGCATTCCAATAATTTTTCTTATATCAGCACTTTCAGGTAACAGCCCCCCGAAATAACCTTTGCAGGCTTTTTCAGAATAAGCTGTCTTTTTAATCGGCAGACTTAACGATAAAGGAACAGTTGCGTCTTCATTATATTTAAAACGCATTTTACCTAAGCGTTCTTCAAGAATGCCAACTTCTTTTCCGTATAATCTTACTGATAATTTTCTAATTCTTTTATTCATCACTTAATTTTATTCCAAGTCCGACTACTACTTTTAATATTTTATCTATTTGACAAGTCGGTTTTGCCTTTTCTAAATCAATTATAAAACGTGTTCCAACACCGCAGAGCTGTGCCAATTTTACTTGGGTTAAGTCTTGCTTAATGCGTGCTTCTTTTATTATTTTAGCAACATCTTCAACTTTTTTTATAATCATTGGCTATTCCTTTGAAATTATAAGGATTTTAACCTTATTACCGTACAGTAATATTGTAACCGATTTTATTAAAAAGTCAAGTGAATATTCCCGAGCGGGATGTAGGTATTTATTTTTAAATTGTTAAGCATTTGCATTATGCAAAAAACATGGTTAACATGACCATGATTTATCTTACAACTACTGGGCGTCTTACTCGCTCGCCATTAACGGCGTTACGTTGGGGGAAAGTGGAATTTTTTAATATATTGAACGGTTACATTGCAGTCCGTTGCCAGTTTTAATATTGATTTAGTCGTTCCATCATATTTTTTCAAGATGTAGTTCATTCTCGCTTTCCTGAACGGATTTATTGGAACTTGGATTATCAGACCCGCTGCTTCTTCTATGATTTTCTTGACAACGTCCAAGCCGCACCTTTCTGCTAAAAGTTGCAACTCATAAGTCGGCAAAGTATCTATTGTTATTTCGTTTTCCCAAGGTTCTTTATTTCCGTTCATAAATCTCCTTTAAATCATGAGCTCATCAGTTGCGGATTTTCGGTAGGGCGATGAGGTAAAGCCTCAAGCCCGTAAGGTGTCGGTCGGACGTTACTCCGCCGACACCCCGAATAATCCAAGAAAAGCCCTACACGCCAATCAGCTTGGCTCATATACAAAATAAATTCTACTGCGGATACAGAAAATCCTATAACAAAAAACAAGCCAAATATCATTCTTAAAAATATAATAAAATTTTTAGTCACCAATTTTATAATTTTTATAAGATTATTTTTAATTTGCATAATTTCTAATATACCTAAAATATTACTTTAATCAATTTTTCTTTTTGGGGAAAACGTATTCACCAATCCTTTATAATTTCATGGCTACATTTACCTTTTTCTGTAATCCATTCATAACCTTGTTCCCTGCAAGTTCTAGATTCAATAGCCATATCGCATTCTTTTCTTTTATCATCTCATTTTTACTTATTCCATGGGCTGAAAACCAACGTTCTTGAAGTATTAAACCCAAAAGATAAATTTTAAATGTTTCAATGTTGAAATCCTTGGAAACAAGTGGTAGAATATATTTTAAGATTTTTTTTAGCGTTGATAGTGATTTTATCAATGTTAAGCCCTCCTCTATACACTTGTATAGCAGGAGGGTT
>CAISJE010000006.1 GCA_903885635.1 uncultured bacterium | reverse complement strand
TTGGAGTTATTCTACTATTTCAACCTCCATACTCTCCTGATTTAAATAAAATCGAAAAGTTTTGGGCTTGGCTAAAGAAACAATTAAGGTCAGCATTGAAATTGTTTAACACATTGTATGAGGCACTCTGTCATTGTTTTTAACTTAAATAACTATATCAACTGCCGGTATAAGATCTGAGAAAAATAGCCATCCGATTGTTAAAATAATAGATACTCATCAAAATCCATTTAACGATGGAACTGCTTATTTTGTTAAAGCAATCCACCCAAATACAAATATATCGGAAAGTACGTCTGCATTTGAATCTTTAGATGACCTTATTAAGACAATTCAAACAGTGTCAAATGACCTTGTAGATGCTTTAAACAGAATGGGAAAGTAAAGCCTTATAACCTAAACGCACGCATTAACGCACAAATTGTTTTTGCATCGTTGATTTCGCCTGTTTTTATTAGTCTGAATACTTCCTCAATACTATATTCTGCATGCTCGATAATCTCGCCGTCGTCAGGGTTCTGTTTTTTAAAAACTAAATCCGTCGCATAGTAAAGATACAATTTTTCGTCGCAAATCCCTGGAGTCGTATAAATATATCCCAATGATTTCCAAGTCCTTGCCACAAATCCCGTTTCTTCCTCTAACTCTCTTTTTATTGCCAAATCAGGGTTTTCGTCCTTTTCTAATCTGCCCGCAGGAAGTTCAAGCGAAACCTGTTTTATCGGATAACGATACTGTTTTACCATCAAAATCGTATTCGCATCTTTTTGAGCAACTACAACAACTCCGCCCGGATGATGAACTACTTCGCGAATGCCCTTTTCTCCATTGGAAAGCTCAACATCGTAGGTCGAAACCTGTATAAATTTCCCGTCAAATTCTTTTTTCTCTGATAGAGTTGTTTCTTTGAATTTCATTTATTTTAACCTATTAATCTCTTGTTTCACTTTTTCAAAAATATTCTCGATACTGTCATCAGAATTTATAACCTTTACTCGCTCAGGCTCCTGTTTTGTAATCTCAAGATAGCCGTTTCTTACTCGATTGTGAAAATCATCACCCGCAGATTCCATTCTGTCCTTGGTTTTACCCACACGCATCTGTGAAATCTCTACATCTAGGTCAAAAACAAAAGTTAAATCAGGCACAAGCCCGCTTGTAGCAATTCTGTTAAGCATTTTTATCTGCTCTAAATCCACTCCTCGACCATAACCCTGATAAGCAATTGTTGAATCTGTATGTCTGTCGCACAAAACAACTTTACCAGCCTCAATCGCAGGCTTTACAAGAGTATCAATATGTTGAGCTCTATCCGCCAAAAATAAAAACGCCTCACAATTAGAAGAAACCTCACCCTCATAATTCAAAAGAATTTCTCGAAGTTTTTCACCCAACCCTTTAGCCCCCGGTTCTCTGGTAATGACAACTTCAAGCCCTTCGGATTTTAAATATTCCGACAACAAATTAAGCTGAGTACTTTTTCCGCAACCGTCAATGCCCTCAAATGTTATGAATAAACCTTTTTTAGACATTAATCTCCTCCAATATAATTTTATAAACTCAGGATTGGAAGGTTAAAACACTCCACTACATTGCGAAACCCCTCACCCTGTTTTCTGGCTTTCGCGGGCTTCCGCTCAAGCCGAAAACAGACCTCTCAATCGATAAAGTCGACACCCTCCCTTCTAAGGCTCGCAAGCTCGCCAAGAAGAGGAGCTGCCGCAAGGGGCGAGGTGTAAACCGCTTATAATCTTAAATAAGTTCTTTTATTTCAGCTGCTAAACCCTTAGCGTCTAATTTTATACCAGGGCCCATTGTAGTGGTTAAGTATAAAGATTTAACATAAGTTCCTTTTGCGGCAGAAGGTTTTGCTCTCAAAATCGCATCCGCAAGAGTTGCAAAGTTTTTAAGTAAATCAGCATCGCTAAATTGGATTTTCCCGATAGGACAGTGAATCATGCCTTGTTTGTCTGCTCTAAATTCTACCTTACCCGCTTTAGCATCTTTAACAGCAGTCGCTACATCCAAAGTAACCGTTCCTGTTTTAGGGTTCGGCATCAAACCTTTAGGTCCCAAAACACGTCCCAATTTACCCAACATACCCATACAATCAGGAGTTGCGATAAGAGTATCAAACTCATACCAACCCTTTTCAATTTTTGCTATAACTTCTTCAGCTCCTGCCTCATCAGCTCCTGCTTCTTTCGCCTCGGTTGCTTTTACACCTTTTGCAATAACACAAACTCGAACTTCCTTACCCAAACCTGCAGGTAAAACGGTTGTTGAACGAATTTGTTGGTCAGCATGCTTTACATCAATCCCTAAACGGAAGTGACATTCAACAGTTTCATTAAATTTTGAAACTTCTTTTGAAATCTCTTGTAATTTTTTAATTGCTTCTGCTGCGTTAGACGGTTGTTGAAATTCTTCCAACATTTCCTGCATTTTCTTTTGTTTTTTAGTTATCTTAGCCATTTTTTTATTCCTTTCTTGGTGATAACGTTTCAATATGCTTGAAACTCCCAAATAATACTGTAAATCTTATTCTGCGATAGTAACGCCCATTGAACGAGCCGTTCCCTTAATCATTTTGACCGCACTTTCAAGAGACGTTGTGTTCAAATCTTCCATTTTTGTTTTAGCAATTTCTTCTAATTGTGCTTGATTAATTTCGCCGACTTTGTCCTTGTTCGGCACAGCAGAACCTTTAGGGATATTCAATGCTTTTACTACCAAAACCGCTGCCGGTGGTGATTTGGTAACAAAAGTGAAACTTCTGTCATCATAAACATCTATCACAACGGGAATAATATATCCCAATTGAGCTTCTGTTTTTGCATTAAACTGTTTGCAAAAATCCATGATGTTTACACCGTGTTGACCCAATGCAGGACCTACCGGCGGCGATGGATTAGCTTTACCTGCTTGAATTTGCAATTTAATTTTGCCTACTACTTTTTTTGCCATTTTTTTCTCCTTCTGTGGTACAAACGGGGTTGACCCTTCCACATTCTTTGTTTTAAATTATAACTTTTGAATTTGTTTGTACTCTAACTCGACAGGCGTTTCTCTTCCGAAGATTGAAACATTTGCTCTTAATTTTGATTTATCAGGATAAACTTCAGTGATATCACCAACGAATTCTGAGAACGGTCCTGAAATAATCCTGATTTTATCTCCGGCTTTAACGTCAAGCTGTATTTTTTGGGTTTGAGTTTGTGAACGGTGAATTATTTTTTTAATTTCACTGTCTTTTGCTGCAATAGGCTTTTTAGCAGAACCGACAAATTTGGTAACTCCTGCAGTGTGTCTTACAACATACCAGCTGTCATCATCCATTATCATTTCAACCAAAACGTAGCCGGGGAAGATTTTTTCTTCTTTTTCTTGCTTCTTACCACCTTTAACCTGAGTAATAGTTTTTTGCGGAACTTCTACGCGAAAGATTTTTTCGCCCATGTCCATGTATTCAACGCGTTTTTCAAGGTTGACTTTAACTTTGTTTTCATGTCCTGAATAAGTATGGACAATATACCAACGTTTTTGTGCTTGCTTAGTCGGTTTTTCTTGCTCCACCGCAACTTCTTGTTGTTCAATTTCTTCAACTGTAAAATTTTCTTCTAACTTTTTTTTCGCCATTGTTATACGTCTTTCTTTTTAGTTATGTGGTATAAAACTTAGTGCCCATTTAAACATTACGTCCATGAAATAGACTGAGATTGTAAAAACAAAAACAATTACAACAACAAAGAGTGTTTCGGCAAAGACTTGATTTTTCTCAGGCCAAGTAATCTTGCCCCATTCTGCCCTGACACCTTTTAGGTATGTTTTAATTGCGGTTACTGCTTTGTTCATTTTTATCCTTTTTGTTTCTTTTATAAATCGCGCCCTGAAGGACTTGAACCCTCGACATCCGGTTTTGGAGACCGACGTTCTACCAACTGAACTAAGGACGCTCAATTTGTTGTACCCAATTTATTCTATTTTCATTTTGTCAATCCGGTTCAGTTGGTAGAACCATCTAACTTTCGTGCGACCCGTCGCACTGGGCAACTGAACTAAGGACGCTTATGGCTGATAAGGTTATGAGGTGATAAGAGTAAGCAATCTATTTTAACTCAATTATTCACCTGTTCAACTTATAACCTATTTCGTTTCCTTATGAGCCGTATGCTTTTTGCAAGAAGGACAATATTTACTTAGTTCCATTCTTTCTTTTTTTGTTTTTTTGTTTTTGACAGTTGTATAATTTCTTTCCTTGCAATCTTCACAAGCTAAAACTACCATTTTGTCTACTCTGCCTTTGATTCCCATTACATTTATCCTTTTATTTTAGTGTATTTTACGGACAAAATTACAGAATGTTCTGAGTAATCTCACATTCTATCGATTTCTACATTCTAAAAAATCGGCTTTCATCCATATATATCATAAAATAAAAAAAATAAAATGCAAATAAAATGTAAACAAATGGTAAAATACTATAAAAAATATTTTTAATCTTCATCGTTTTTATTCGTGAAAAATAAAGTTTTAACCTTTTTAGATTGGAGCCAAGCATTATTTAGGCCTGATTTTACATGTGCTTTATCAAACCATCGTCGAATTAATCTTTCATCACTGCCGAATCCGCCCGATATTTTTTCTCCGCTTGCTATGTTATAAGTAGCTTCAGAAATGCCGATTCTAATTATAAAATGGGGAGTTTTATCTCTATTTGGCTCCATATATATCTTTAAGTTATTGTATTTATATAAAATTGAGTTACGTGAATTAGAGCTATCACTTTGTTGTTCCTCTAAAAATTCTTTTAAAGATGTTTCTAAATTATGAAGTTCATTTGACATTTAACCTCCAAAGCTTAATTGTTCAAGCTATGTATAGGTGCGGGAATTCTGCCACCCCTATTTACGAATTTTTTTGAAGATAACTTGCTGATTTGCATAATTGGTGCTTCGCCAAACAAACCGCCATAAATTGCTATATCTCCCACTTTTTTATTGGGAACAGGAATAATTCTAACGGCTGTTGTTTTTTTATTAATCATTCCTATTGCCATTTCATCTGCAATTATTCCCGCGATTGTCTCAACCGATGTATCTCCAGGAATAGCAATCATATCAAGCCCTACAGAACAAACCGAAGTCATTGCTTCAAGTTTGTCAAAGGTCAAATGACCCTTTGAAGTTGCTTCAATCATCCCTGCGTCTTCAGATACGGGAATAAAAGCTCCTGAAAGCCCTCCCACATGAGAGCTTGCCATAACCCCGCCTTTTTTAACCGCATCATTTAACATTGCCAAAGCAGCGGTTGTTCCGTGTGCCCCGACATGCTCAAGCCCCATTGCCTGAAAAATGCCTGCAACACTATCACCCTCAGCTGGAGTTGGCGCCAAAGATAAATCAATTACCCCAAAGGGGATATCTAATTTTTTTGCTAATTTTCTTCCCACAAGTTCGCCCGTTGTAGTTATTTTATAAGCAATTTGTTTGATTTTGTTTGCTAAATCACTAAAATCAGAGTCTTCGGGCAGACTTGCGATTGCGGCTCTTACAACTCCTGGTCCTGAAACCCCTATATTCAAAGCACATTCAGGTTCTCCATATCCACAATAAGCACCCGCCATAAAAGGATTATCACTTGCAGAATTACAGAAACAAACCAATTTGGCAGCGCCAAACCCATCATCATCAGCGGTTAATTCAGCTGATTTTTTAATTATTTGCGCCATTTTTAAAACGGCGTCCATATTTATCCCTGCCTTTGAGCTCGCCAAATTTACGGATGCACAAAGTCTTTGAGTTGAAGCCAACGCTTCAGGAATACTTTCAATAAGCGCCGTATCACCTTTTGTACAGCCTTTTTCCACAAGCGCTGAAAATCCGCCTATAAAATCAACATTCACATCCCTTGCCGCTTTATCAATAGTTTTAGCTATTTTTACATAATCCATTCTCTTGCACGATTCGCCAATAATAGAAATCGGAGTTAGCGCAATTCGCTTGTTAATTATCGGGATAGAATAGTCGTTTTCAATTTCCGTCGCATAAGCATCCAAATTTTTTGCATATTTAATAATTTTGTTGTAAATATTTTTACAAACTACATCAACATCGTCAGAAATACAATCTCTCAAACTGAGAGCAAGCGTCACCGTTCTTATGTCAAGATTATGAAGCTTTATCATATTTATTGTTTCTAAAATTAAACCCTCATTAAATATTGTCATTTATTATCCTTTTTGTAAAACATTTTTTATTCCATAATAAAGAAAATTATAGCATAAAAACAACAACCTGCCAAACTCCTTGCGATTATACTTTCAATCTTATATGTTACAAAAGTTTACACAAAGGGCAATATTTTTTCAAAAATTGTTTTTTAAAGATAGGGAAATAAATTTAAGGAGAAGAAATATGACCGGAACAGGAATTGATACAAGAAGCGTTTTGGTTGCTCAAGGCGCTATGCCTTCTGCATTGTTCGAAGATCCAAATGCACAAAAGAAGAATACCCGACTACCACAATATCCGAACCCCGATGGAGGGCTTGATGTAACATTTTATCCGATCGATATGTTCAACCATAAACCTTTAGAATATGCCGATGTCAAGAAGGATCCATTACCATCACGTACCTTATCACCTATATCTTTTAAGAATGGAATTTGTTTCAATTTAGACGGGCAGAACAGCCTTAGATTAAATACCACTGAAGTTAGATATAGACGAAATTTCGGGGCTAATAATGGGATGGCCGGAAATTTTGATTTCTACTTGAGACGTCCCAAAGATGACCAAGCTTTCGTTGGAGCTAACTTTCACATGCAATGGTAGGAAAATATCAAAGAATCTTGATTTCAGCTTAAAACATTCAAATAAAGATAGCATAGACATTCATATAAGTTTTGGAGCCTAAAGCTCGCTAAATAACAGGGATTATGCAATTTTTTTTCAGAGATAGTTATTATCATTGGCTTTATTATTACTTTTTTGAAAGCGAATTGGTATAACTGCATAATCACTGAAAATAAGTTATTTGATGACTAAAAATCTAATCCATTAAAAGTATTTAAAAATCGTCAAAAATGGTTTATAATTGTATAGGTTCCTAAAGAAAAGGTTTATAATTATGGAGTTTGACGTCAATTTTAATAACAAGCCTATTATCAAAGAAACCCAAGCGATGCACGACGGAGGTGCCGGCAATTTGGGTTATTTCGAGCAGGAAGACCAAAAAAAGAAAAAAGATAGGGATAAAAGCGTTTTTAACGAAGCAAAAGAACATGACACGTTTGAAAAACATGATGACATTAATTATGATGATGATGATTTTTCCATATCCAAATTAATTGCACAAATTATATTGAGTATCAAAGACTGGATTAAGAAAGTTTTTAAGGTTTAAACTTTATGACGAATCGAAGCAATCTTGCTTAGATTTTACAATAATATTAATCCCGAGTTGCAATTAAAGTCAGGCTTTGATTGCAACAGTTTTATTATGCTGATAATTTAACATATTTTGAACTTGCAACGCCGTCAATTTGGGTAATTTTGTTCAATACTTCTTTTTCTACCGCGCAATCGGTGTTTATTATCATCATTGAATATTCGCCCTGTTTTTGAACAACGTGCATGTGATTTATGTTAATCCCGTATTCGCCGATTACCGTTGCAACCTTTGCAATCATTGACGGTTTGTTTTCGTGAGGAACCAAAAGCATGTGTTTTTCAGGCTCAATACTTGTGTTGTATTGGTCGATTTTAACAATTCTGCTGATGTTTTCCGCGATTAATGCCCCTGATACCAAGGATTCAGAAACATTTGTAATTAATTTTACAGTAATCAATCCGATGTAATCGCCGGAAGTCTCGGATTTTGAAGTTGTAACAGAAATTCCTTTTTGTTTTGCCAAAATCGGGGCATTTACGTAATTCACATTATCCGTAAAAGATGAAAATATCCCTTTTAAAATAGCAGTCTCAAGCGGAGAAATATCCACCGATGCAAGTTTTCCTTTTGCACTTATCTCGATTGATTTCAAATTCCCTTCGCTTATCTGCTGAGCAAGTTCGCCTATGTTTTCTGCCAGTTGCATATAATCCTTAACGGGTTCAAGCTTGTCAGGTTTTAAAGACGGGATATTAACCGCACTGGCGGCGGAGCCGCCACTTAAAACCTCTTTTATCTGATGTGCAACATCAATCGCAACATTAAGTTGAGCCTCAGAAGTGCTTGCACCCAAATGAGGGGTCAAAACAATGTTTCCTTTGGCATTAAGCAAAGGTGAACTTTTAATATCAGGTTCAGCCTCATAAACGTCTATCGCTGCCGCACTTACCTGTCCTGCTTCGAGAGCTTCTTTAAGCGCGTTTTCGTCTATAATTCCACCCCTCGCACAATTAACAATTTTTACACCCTTTTTCATCCGATTAATTGTATTTTTATTGATTAAGTGGGTCGTTTCACGTGTTTTTGGGGTATGAACTGTAATAAAATCGCATCTTCCCCAAAAATCGTCCAAATGAGAAACATACTCACAACCAATCGCCTCGACGGCTTCTTTTGAAGTATAAGGGTCGCAAACAATAACCTTCATCCCAAGTGCGAGTGCAACTTGTGCCACATGAGAACCAATTTTGCCAAGCCCGATTATGCCGAGAGTTTTTCCGAAAACTTCCGTTCCCGTAAATTTTGAACGCTCCCAAAGTCCTGATTTTGTTGAAGCTACAGCCGCAGGAATATTTCTCGCCATCGAAAGCATTAATGCTAAAGTGTGTTCCGCAGCCGCCATAGTGTTTCCGTCAGGAGAATTAACAACAATCACCCCTTGTTGAGTTGCGGTTTCAACATCAACATTGTCAACCCCGACACCTGCACGACCGACTATTTTTAATTTCTTCCCTGCTTCTAAAACTTTTTTAGTAACTTTTGTTTCACTTCTTATCATAAGTGCGTCATAGTCGACAATCACCTTGCACAATTCGTCTTCGCTCATTGTCGGTAAAACATCAACCTCGATATCTTCGCCCTCAATCAAAATATTTTTCGCCACTTCATTAATTTTATCAGTAATCAAAACTTTTTTTATCATAACACCTGTTTTTTTTAGTTTAATAGTCGAACAGTTGAATAGTTGAATAGTTTTACGATTCTTGTTTCCTCGGGTTTATTGTCGGTGGGTTAGGGAACCCACCCTACCACTTACCATTTACCATTTACCGTTCACCGTTCCCCGTTCCCCGTTTACTCGTTCCACTCTAAAACGGTTTCGTTTGGTTGAGCTTAATTCTCAAATCTCTAAATCGCACAATGTCTTCTTGTGCCTTGCCGGATTCTTTAAATACAGCTTGAGTAGATGGATGAACCATCAAAACATAATCTATATGGATTTCTAAAAAATTATACCTTCTGGGCGATTGTGCGGAATTTCTGGGAAAAATTTCGGCGTTAGTTACCGCAAGAAATCTTCTATCTTTATCGTTTAATAAATCAGTCAGCTCACGATTTGTACTTGTATATTTTGAAACATGGACAGTGCCTTTTATGTCATGGTCAGCAGTCAAAATGCTTACTTCTATTGGAATTGTGTCTATATGTTTAGCCATTGCCACCTCTGTTTATCTTTTCTTAATAATAATACAACTTGAGTAAAATGTCCAGTTGTTAAGTTTTTTTTCTTTTTCGTCTAATCGCTCTAAACATAGTTTTAGCGAAATTTTTCGTTGCTTTTTGCTCTTTAATTCTTACCCCGTCAACTTCGTGAACACTTTCGACCGCCAAAAACGCAGTTTTATCAATCATTTTAACTAATTCTTTTAATTTTGCCAATTCTAAACGAGAAATAACGCAGTAAATTATTTGTTTTTCCGCACCTGTATATCCGCCTCTACCAGTCATGTAGGTGACTCCCACATCCAGTTTTTTTATAATAGCGTTTCCTATCGCTTCGGATTTATCTGAGATTATGGTAACTGATTTTGATTCGTTGACCCCCTCAAGTACAATATCAATCACTTTGTACGTTATAAAATAGACGAGAACGGAGTACATCGCTCGATCCCAACCGTACAAAAACCCTGCACCTGCGTAAATAAAAACGTTAAAAAACATAATTATTTCCCCGATAGAAAAGCCTGATTTTTTAGCCAATCTTATCGAAAGGATTTCCGTTCCGTCCATAGCAGCATTGTTTCTCAGGACAATCCCAACACCGATACCAAGGACAACCCCACCGAATACGGTTGCAAGCAGTAAATCATCTGTCGCATTGTGATTATGAAAAACGTTTACGCTAATACCGAGCATGGCGATGGCGTAGAGGGTTTGGAAAACAAAGAGTTTCCCGAGTTTTTTTAATGCGAGAAAAATAAACGGGAGATTTATACATAAAATCAACACCCCCAAATTCGCTTTGGTCAAATAGCTTAACATAATTGAAATCCCGACAATTCCGCCGTCAATCATATTATTTGGAATCAAAAAACCTTCGAGTCCAAACCCAGCTATAAACGCACCAAGTGCTAAAAAGACTAATCTTACTATCAAATTCTTCATAACTCAATCATATCAAAACAAAAGCAAATGTCCAGTGTGTGCGAGGGAAAAGTAAACAGTAAAGAGTAAAGAGTAAAGAGAGGAAACAAGCCCGAGAGTGAATAGTAAAAAGGGTACGGATTTAACCGCATCCTACTTGCTGTAAAGCAGCACGTAGGGTGGGCTTTAGCCCACCAAATCATAAAGTTTGATAATTACATTAAAAGCTTAAAAAAATTGAATGTTGTTAAGTACGATTAATGAATTGGTGGGCTAAAGCCCACCCTACTGACTTTGATTAAATCTTCTCATAAAAAATACTTTTATCGATTTCATTAAAAAATCCTTGATAAACTAAAGGGGTATATATCCTTATAACTTTTCGTGGGGAAGATTTAATGTAAGAATATCCGTCAGCATTTTCTAAAACTTTTTCCACCATTGTTAATCTTACTTTAGTTTGCTTACCAAAAGACTCAATATTTGCATTAGTATCAATTATAACAGTTTTATCGGCAAGTTCATTTTTTAAGTGCATTGACGGAGCAATCAGGTAAGAAGAACCTGCACCATATGTAATGACCGAACAAGCAACCGCATAAGCCAGTTGTAATGAATAAATAGTAACTCTTTTTTTATCTGTTCTACGCCCCTTAAATTCTTTTTTAGCCCTTATATAACCAAGTTCATCTTCAATATTAACGATAGAAAAACCCTCGTCCTGCAGTGCGTTTATAGTCGCCTTGAAAACTTGTTGCTTATCAGAAGTATCATAAATATGTGTTTGAACCTCCCTTATCTCAAGCTGTGAAAGTTTTTTAAAAGAGCTTGCACCACTTGACAAGGTAGAGAAGAACATAAAAAATAGTATTAATAATATTGAATGTAATTTTTTCATAATTATATTTTCTGCTTTTGTATAAATATTGCTTTGTCAACTTTTGCGAAGAAATCCTGATAATAATTTTCTTCATCAATTTCATTAATAAATTGTGCGTTGCCGTAAACATTTAATAATTTTCTTTTAAAATTAATTCTAACTTTTATTTCTTTTCCATATTCTGTTACATTGGCAGTAGATTCGTAACAGGTCAGCAGGGTGATTTGTAAGTCAACCCTGATTTTGGTATAATTAAAGGTTTGTGTTTTATGCAAATGAGAAGCCAGGGGATAAAGCCTCTAATATACTGATATTCTGTTTTTTTGCAGTTTC
>CAISJE010000005.1 GCA_903885635.1 uncultured bacterium | reverse complement strand
TTTGCATGCAAAACAGACATCAATTCCCTTTCTTCTGATGATAAATGTGTGTACTTCTTTTTCATGTGAACACCTTCCTTTCCTCATATATTTTATATGATTTCTTTTTCTAGGTGTTCCACTTACTTATTGAACTTGCAGTTTCTTTTGATATTTATTTTTGTAACGGTTGTCAAAATAACTGTTCAATTTATTTTTTGAGGGGCGTTTAATTGAATAAGAAGTCATACAAAATAAAAAGGCGAAATCATGCAAATTCAAAAATCGCAACCAATATCATTTCAGTCTCTATATACAAATGAAGAGGCTCTATTCTACGCCAGAGAGAGACGTAGCATGTTAAACCCTGAAAGATTTTTGTCTTTCAGGAAACACTCCGCCAAGCCTACTATAGAAAAAATAGCTGTTCCAAAGGTCGATTCACCTTTCGTTCAAGCTGCTACTGCGATAGCGCAAGGAAAGAAAAAGCTCTCTTTTGTTAGTATTCAACTTCCGAAACTAAGATTAATACCCTTCTCCCCAAAACCACTTTTTGAACGAATTGCCGGACTATTTAGAAAAAGACAGTTGCCGGAATTTTATACTAAATACTTCTAAGATTAAAGTTGTTGACAATATTATCATACAAGGTTGTGTTTTGAATGCAACTCGGTAGGATTATTTTTTATTTCAATAATTCGTAAGGCTCAACACCTAGAGCTTTTGCAATCATGCAAAGCCTTTTTATGCTTGGAGTTCTTTTGCCCCTTTCGATTAACGAAATGTAATCGGTAGAAACATCAGCCAATTCACTCAATTTTTCTTGAGAAATATTCAAATTTTCTCTGAGTATTTTAATGTTTTCTTTAATTTTTTTTATCGTACTATTTGTCATACTTTGATTTTAATGCTAAACTGGTTTCAGGTAACAGACAAATAGTACGATAAGGAGCAAAAAATGAAAAAAAAGAGCAACAAGAATTTACCAAAAAAGAACTCCAAGCAATTTATGATGAATTTAATCTTTATGTAAATCAATTGGATATGTTAAAGCCATTTTTTCAGAATTTGATTGATGTAACAAACGGCGCAGAGCCAAATTATGATTTAGGCGGATATTTCCTAAAAAAGTGAATAATGACTTTGTCGCCGTTTATCTTTAAATTTATTGACGGCGGGATTGCTATCCCGCCCTACTTTTTTATTGAGGTGATTATTTTACGCTTTCAAGTTGCAAAGTTACTGTTGTAAGGTCGCAAACCGAACTTGGTCCGAAATATTGAATAGCTCCGGGGAATTTATATTTATCATTAATCGCCCAATCTTCTCTGTTGTTTTCAAGCTTTTTAAATACAGAACCGTCCAGCTTCACAAGTGCTTTTTGAATAACAGGCTTGAATTCACCATGGCGTTTTTCCATATTCATCATCATAGTTAACGGAGTGCCGCCCGCAATCCATTTATCGGCGTTTTGAGTAAGATTTCTTATCGAAGATAAATATCCGGTTAAGCCAAAATTAATAAGTGCAAAAGCATTATAGCCAAGTGAGTAGCAATAATCAGCATCAAAATTTGAAGGGAAAGCACATCTGCCCTCATATCCGAAAAAGTGTGCTAATTCAGAGAATTTACCGACATATTCGCCTTGAGATTTCATCCCTTCAAGCCTTGTTTTAATCATTTCAATCAAGAGTTTTTCTGTATCAATTCTTGAAACCTGAACATTTCCGTGCGGATCTCTATCCATTAATAATTGTGCTTTAATAAGTGCAGGCAAAGACGCAAACACTTTTGCGTTTTCGACTTTCAATCTGTTTTGTACAATTTCAAAACGGTCATGAGTGGAGGTTGCGTTGTAGAAATTAATATCTTGCTCCAATTCGCCCATCAAATCATTCAAGTTTGCAATCATGGATTTCATTTCAGGAATAAACTCGATTAAGCCCTCCGGAACAATGGCAATACCAAAATTTTTACCTTTAGCCGCGCGTTGGGAAATAATGTCGGACATATAATTTATAATATCGCCCAAAGACATTTTCTTTTCTTCAACCTCTTCAGAAATAAGCGTTATGTTTGGTTGAGTTTGCAAAGCAGCCTCAAGCGCAACGTGAGAGGCACTTCTGCCCATGATTTTAATAAAATGCCAATATTTTTTAGCGGAATTTGCATCTCTTTGGATGTTTCCGATTAATTCAGCGTAAGTTTTTGTCGCAGTATCAAACCCAAAAGAAATCTCAATCTGGTCGTTTTTCAAATCGCCGTCAATCGTTTTAGGGCAACCGATAACCTGAATTCCTGTGTTGTTTTGAACAAACCATTCGGCAAGAAGTGCCGCATTTGTGTTGGAATCATCCCCACCGATTATGACGACAGCGGAAATTTCGAGTTTTTTACAAACTGCAAGTGATTTTTCGAACTGTTCTTGGCTTTCAAGCTTTGTTCTACCCGAACCGATTATGTCAAAACCGCCTGTGTTTCTGTATTCATCAATAAATTCGTCGCTAAACTCAATATATTTTCCGTCAATAATCCCCGCAGGTCCGCCCAAAAATCCGTATAATTTGTTATTTGGATTTGCTTGTTTTAAGGCATCGTAAAGCCCAGCAATAACATTATGTCCCCCTGGGGCTTGTCCGCCTGAGAGAATTACTCCGACGTTTTTTACAGCGAAAACTTTTTCTTCATTTGTTGATTCAAAAGTTATAATTGGCTTACCGTAAGTGTTTTTGAACAATTCTTGAATTTGTTCTTCATCTCTTATCGCCTTTGTATTTTCGCCTTGGATAAGCTCAAGTTTATTAACTCCTTTGCGCAATGAATGTGGGAGTTTCGGTTGATATTTTAATCTTTCTGTTTGTAATGGTGATAATTCGTTCATGTTTCTTCCTTTTTTATGTAATAGACATAACTATTTTACATAAAAAAAATTATTTCATCAACAAAAGGCTTACCCAGATAAATAAAATTCCCGACATGATGCCAAAGACTGAATAATGTCCGTTGCCATAATCTCTTGAGAGCGGCAAAATCGTGTCAAACGAGATATAAACCATAATGCCTGCAACTGCCGCGAATAAAAACCCTACTGCTAAGTGAGGTAAAAAAGTTTGCAATACAAAAAGACCGACAAGTGCGCCGATAGGTTCTGAAATCCCCGACAAAAAAGAATACAAAATTGCCAAACGTTTTTTCCCTGTCGCATGGTATATCGGAAGCGCAACGGCAATCCCTTCCGGAATATTATGTAACGCAATCGCAACAGCAACCGACAATCCTAAAGTTACATTTTGGGTGGTTACAAAAAAAGTTACCATGCCTTCGGGAAAATTATGAATACAAATTGCAATCGCCGTCAGTAATCCTGCTCTTTTTATTTTTGAATGTTGCATTGTACACTGTTCCTGTGGACAGAATAAATCTTCCGCTATATGCTCAGGTATAAAATAGTCGATTAAAATTGCTGTGAGTATTCCGATGGCAAAACCTATAAACACCATCCAGTCGGCATTATTAGGGAAATATTTGATTAGTAAACTATTTGCACCTGTCAAAATTTCCGTGAATGATAAAAATATCATTACTCCCGCAGAAAATCCCAAGCCAACCGATAGCCCTTTAATATTGGTCCGTTTTATAAAAAAGGTGAAACATCCACCCACAACAGTTGCCAAACCGGCGAATAAAGTCATCAATAAAGCTATTTTATAATTTGCGGGAAACACCTGTACCTCAATATCTTCTACAAATATTATTCTACTACAAAAAGAGTGAACGGCAAAGGGTGAGAGGTGAGAGGTGAATTACGAGTGAGCAGTAAACTCTATCTGTCTCTCAACTTAGCCAAAAGGTTTAAAATTTCGATATAAAGCCACACGAGAGTTACCATCAGCCCAAAAGCCCCATACCACTCGTAACTTTTGCCAAGCATGTTTTGAGCCCCGCGTTCGATAAAGTCAAAATCGATTATTAAATTTAAAGCAGCAATACCCACAACAACAATACTAAATCCTATACCAATCGAGCTTGAGGTAAAGATTTGAGGTATTTGTAACCCGAAAAATGACCCGATTAAATTTATTATATAAATTCCAGCAATAGACAAGGTTGAAATGAACAACACACTTCTGAACTTATCCGTACATTTGATAGCACCGATTCTATAAAGAAAAAGTAGTGAAAATAAAGCCGCAAAAGTGGAACCTATTGCCTGAATTGCAATTCCGGGATAAGCTTTTTCAAGCATAGCGGAAATTCCACCCAACAAAAGTCCTTCAGCCGCCGCATAAATCGGGGCAGCAATACTTATCGCTTTTCTGTTAAACATAATTACGATGAACGAGATAATGCTGGCAACAAAACCAACTGCACCAAGCATCATCGCTTTATCTGTGTAACCTTTGAAGAACAAATCCCAAACGGCGAAACTTGATACCAATAAAAGGGCGAATAAAATAAAAGTTTTGTTAATTGCACCATTAACCGTCATTGGTTCTGAATCTAATATTGTTTCTCTTTCGACTACATTTTGATTAAACACTGGGTTCGGCATGATTTCCTCCTTATTTATTTACAATTTCATTATACAACAATTATATTTTTTGTGATAAATTAATCTTATGTATGTTGAGAATTTCACTAAATTTATAGAATATTACGGCAAGGGACGTAAAATCAAACTTTTCGGCTTTTTTCTACTTTCCATAATCGCAGGTGCGTTAGAGTTTTTGGGGATTGCGTTAATATATCCGTTTATTTTGTTGATAATCAAGCCCGAAAGCGTCATTCATACAAAATATTATTCTGATTTTGCTAATTGTTTTCATGTGCATAATGTGTTGATAAATGCCTTTATTTTAGGATTTTTTGTGATGTGTTTGTTTATTATAAAGAATTTGTTTATGATTTATTGTTTGTATGTACAAAATAAATTCATAAACAATTGGAAACTTGCAATAAGCAAGAAATTTATGCATTATTATTTATTTTCACCCTATAAAAATTCTTTAAGCACTTCACCTTCTGAAAAAATGTATAATCTGACTTTTTTGGTCAACCAAACACTGGATGGGTTTGTATTTCGAATAATAAATCTTTCCACTAACGTGGCAATTGTAATAATGATTTTGGTGCTATTGTTTATAAAATTCCCTTTTGCAGCGTTTGCAACATGTGTTTTTATCTTTTTTAGCATGCTTTTTCAGGACAAAATTTTCAAAGCAAAAATAAGCGAAATTTCTCAGAAATTTTTTAGAGTATCATCCTTAAACAATGAAAAAACAATGGAAAGCATTAATAATTTAAAAGAAATTAAAATATTATCAGCAGAAAATCAATTTTATAATGAATATATGACGACACAAAAAGAGTTTACTCAACTTCTTTTTGAAACCAATTTTTATGGGGCAATCCCACCTTATATGATTGAAACTTTGGCTATTTTGGCATTATTTTTACTGGCATGGCTTATTTCATTTCAAAACATGGAGAACACTTCTTGGATGATTGCGTCTTATGCGATTGTTGTGGCGGCTGTTTTTAGAATTGCACCGGCTTTGAATAGAATTCAATCCTCAATAAATGCGATTAATACGTCACGGGATTTTGTAAAAACAATGATAATGGAATCTAAAAATACTGATTGGGATTTTATTGAAGAAAAAAATGATTTTAATGTCGAGTTTAAGCATGTTATAAGATTAAAAAATATTTATTTTTCTTACAAAAAGACACCTGTTATTAAGGATTTGAGCTTAGAAATTAAAAAAGGCGAATTTGTTGGGATAATAGGGCTTTCAGGAGCAGGGAAAAGCACTCTTGCGGATATTATAATGGGGCTTTTGCCTGTGGACAGCGGAGAAATATTCGTTGATGATGTTGGATGTGATTATAAAAATTTTAGTGCTTTAAGAAAACTGATAGGCTATGTTCCACAACAAATAAATATTTTGGACGGATCATTTAAGCGAAATGTAGCATGGGGTATTGATGAAAAAGAAATTGATGAAGAAAAAGTTATTGAGGTTTTAAAAAGGGCTCAATTATATGATTTTGTAAATGGATTTGAAAATGGAATAAATTCAAAAGCAATTGTTGGTTATACGGGTATTTCTCAAGGTCAAAAACAACGATTAGCAATAGCTAGAGTATTATACAGAGACCCTGCAATCTTAATTTTTGATGAGGCTACTTCGTCATTGGATGTTGAAACGGAGCATTTGATAACTCAAATGTTGGACTCTTTAAAGGGAGAAAAAACGATTATCGCGATAGCGCATAGACTTTCGACTTTGAAAAGTTGTGATAGATTAATTTACTTAAAGGCGGGTAAAATTGTTGATACAGGGACATTTGAGGAGTTATCTCAAAAGCATGCGGAGTTTGAGAATATGGTAAAATTATCGTCATTACGTGATAAATAAAGGTTTTTGCAAGAACTACAAAAAAAGACTTTACAAGAAAAATTTTTTTGATAGAATGGTGATATATATTTCTCATGCTGAGTTGCAATCAATACATAATCAGTTTTATGATTGCTCCCTCGCCCCTTGCGGGAGAGGGTTGGGGTGAGGGGTATATTTAAGCCAGCCTTGCGGGTATGATAAAAAAATATTCCTCAGTAGCTCCAGAGCGTGGGACACGCGGAGTTAGAATTCGGAGCAAGCCCGCCGGTTGCGGGTATAACACAAAAGATATTCCTCAGTAGCTCAATGGCGGAGCAACCGGCTGTTAACCGGTAGGCTGTTGGTTCGAGTCCAACCTGGGGAGCCATTTAAAGAGAGTTTAAGAAATTAGACTCCCTTTTGTAATCCAGCATTTTTGTGTAAGAATAAAAGTTAGTTGATTAATGAGATAGGTTGGTGGATATGAATTTAGATTTAATTTGGACTGATAGAGAAATTGCAATTTTGGAAGAATTTTACCCCTATGCATCGCATTCTGAGTTGGAGAAATTATTACCTAATAGGAAAAAAAATGCTATCGTTACAAAAGCATCTAAGCTAAATATAAGGAGACTCATTTACAGATGGACAGAGGAACAGCTTAGTTTACTAAAAAAACATTATCCTAGTCAAACCAATAATGAAGAATTATTAGCTTTATTGAAAAATCATAGTTTTGTTGCGATAAAAACAAAAGCAAAAAATTTGGGTTTAAAAAGAGGAAGCTATATTCCAAGCTGTAAAGAATATACGGCAAGAAGATGGACAAAAGAGGAAATGAAGATTCTAAGGCTTTATTATAACTCAATGGAAGATAAAGACTTGTTGATGTTATTACCTGGAAGAACATTAATGGGTATGAAGCATATTGCTGCAAGACAATTAAAACTAGGGAACAAGTTCAAAATGTTTTTTAAACGTGGGAAGCTGTGGACAAATTTTGAAGATAATCTTCTGAGTAAAAATTTCAATGTATTGCCAAATGAGGAGTTAATAAAATTATTCCCTGGCCGCACTCATTCCAGTATAAAAGCTAGAGCACACAAACTTGGCATAAAAAGAGATAAAGGCACATGGGGTTCTGTTGGCCCTTATAAACCTTGGAAACAAAAGGAAATTGATACATTAAGCAAAAATTGGAATAATGTAAGTTTAGAGGATTTATCTAAATTAATTGGATATAGAGCTGAAGAAGGTTTAAAAAAACAAGCAAAAAAAATAGGTTTACCGCCCTATGATAATGAAAGATTTAAAAAACAGAAAAAGTAATAATTTTGTATATTTCAATACGCCTTGAGAAATTCTTTAATCTTATAAACCAATTCCTCGCCTAACGAAAAGTTGGGGATTGTGTCCAATAAAGGGAGTTTTTTATACAATGTTTTAAAAATCCTCTATTGCATTAGTTTTCAGAGTTCTGAAGTGTAAATAAATTTTATTTTATAGATAAAAAGTTAGATAAACTCGACAAATATTCATACATAGGAACGGGTTTGTTCATTTTATATGGACGCGCCCTGCATACCCCCGCCCTATCTATTGCCTAATAATAATTTACATGCTATAATCAATTTAAGGTAGTAATGAAAAGGATTTATTAGGTATGGCTATGACAAGCAGACAAGCAGACAAGCAGACAAGCAGACAAGCAGACAAGCAGACAAGCAGACAAGCAGACAAGCTAATTGTAGCACAAACACAGCCTTAAGTCAAGTAAATTTTAGGATTTTAGCACAAAAAGCGATGACATTGGCAGAAGTATTGATAACCTTGGCAATTATCGGAGTAGTCG
>CAISJE010000004.1 GCA_903885635.1 uncultured bacterium | reverse complement strand
CAAAAAGCTTCTCGGGCAATTTAAATAAGAGTTCAACGAGCTTGGGCTTAATATAAAGTCCTTTAATCGAGCCCTCAATTCGTCCACAAACGCCTGCTGATGGTTGAACTGTGCGACTGTGAATGATTTAGCCACCTCGATTGAATACTCTTCGTCACTCAGCTCGTGGTTGTGTCTTTCGAATAAATCCTCACGTTCAGTGATAGCCGAAAGATAACTTGTTAACTCTTGCGATTTACCGTCAATGATATTTGAAAAAGTAAGGGATAAAGAATGCTTCGCCCTTGTAACTCCAACAAATAAAAGCCTTAGTTGTTCAGCTTTTTTGGCATCTTCTTCGCTACCTGGGAAGATCGTTTTTTCTATCGGCAAATCCATAGAGTTCTGAGTTCTTTGCTTTTCCCAATTTTTAGCAAGCAAATTTGTGAGGTAGACATATTCAAACTCACGCCCTTTGGAGCCGTGCAATGTCAAAAGCTGAACCGCGTTTTGAACATAATCGTCTTTGTCTATTGTTATTAAAATTCCATCATTAAAGGCCATATCAAGATGTACAATGAAATCTTGAATGGTCGCAGTGGTTTGTAGATTGCTAAATGACGATGCTTCATCGACAATTCTTTTTATGGCAAAAATGTTTTCAATCTTGTTAATTTTTGATTGCAGGAAGTATTCAAGAATACCAGTTCTATTGATTAGCTCAATTACTATATTTTTAAGAGTTTCGATTGATTTAATTTCTTGCAGGTCATCGTAAGTCTTAATAAAATTAGTAACCTTTTCTTTATCGGCCCAATCTCGGTCAAGATTCAGCTTAATGTTTGATATAAAATCCTTGTGGTTCAATCTGTTTTGATTCAATAAAAAGTTGTAATCTGCTTTTTCAAAATCAAACGGCTTTGATAGCAAAAGCCCGAATAACTTGTCAGCGTACAATTCATTATTTTCAAGGGTTTTTAAGTAAAAATAAGTTATAATTGAAGGCTTCAGTGCGAAAATGCTTTTGCTTGATTTAATCTGAAACGGAATGTTTTTAGCTTTTAAAAGGTCTGCAAACATTTCCAGCTCGCCGTTTTTTCTTGTCAAAATAGCTATTTGGGACAAATCAGCTTCGCCGCTATCTGTTAGTGGAGCCAAATCCGAATTGATAAGTTTCTCTATTTCCTCAACTATGAAATTATTTTCCTGTTTAATATCGCCGAATCCGTGGATTTGAACCTTTTTGTTTTGACTATTAATTTTTTCATTTTTCGCCGTAAGCTTTTTAGAAATATTGTAATTCACAAATTCAGGATTAAGCTCAAGCCTTGTTTTATCCTGAGAAATCAGTTCATAACTCACGTCAAGAATAGTTTGGGTAGAACGATTATTTTCACTCAGGCAGATAACTTTTGTTTTAGGGTATCGCATTAGGAACTTTTCAAGGTTGTCTGTTTGAGCACCTTGGAATCCATATATTATCTGATCGTCGTCTCCGACTACAAAAACATTCTCGTTATTAGAGCCCTGCGCTAATTTAAACACAATTTGGTTTTGCGAGAAGTTTGTATCTTGATATTCGTCGACAAGAAAATATTTGTAACTTTTCGCCACTTTTTTTAAGAAGTCTTCATTGCTATCAAAAGTTGTAAGCACAAGGTTAATCATATCGTTGAAATCGATAAAATTATTTTGTTTTAATTTTAAATCATAAATCTCATAAATAGCCCAAGCCTCTTTAGCTTTGCCCATTTTACGTTCTTGGGTTTCAATATTATTACAAACGGTTTTTAAACGATTTCTAACTCCCTGTTTTTCCTTTATTTGTTGCTCTTCTTTGTCTGCGTACAACTCATCAAGTTTTCCTTGCCAGAAAATACTTGTATTTAAGGTGTTAAAATATTCATCTTTTGTGACCTGATTTTTCTTGATTTCATCAACTGCACCTAACAGTTCGCCGATGTAATAATAAGCATCACCCCATTTTGTACGGTAAAATTCAGGGTTAAATTCATCCAGGCATTGTTTCATCAAATTTCGTTTAGTAATGTCGTCAATCAAGCCAACACCGTCGAGCAATTCAAATTGAGCAGGATATTGGCGGATAATTTCATTACAAAAAGCGTGATAAGTGTGGATTACGACAGCAGAAGCAATAGTTCCTATTTCTTTTACCAAGCGAGCTTTCATTTCGTTTGCAGCAGCCTCTGAGAAAGTCAAACAAAGAATCACTTCCGGCGGAATGCCTTGTTCAAGCATATATTTGATACGCTGAATAATGGTAAATGTTTTGCCAGTTCCAGGACCCGCAAGTACCATAACTGGCCCATCAAGTGTTCTTATACACTCCATTTGCTTTTCGTTCGGTGTGATTTTCTTTATTTCAATTACTTCAGACACTTATTTTTACCCTTATTTTTTATGTAGCTTAAACCTTATATAAGCTCACAATTGTTGTTTCGCTTAAATTTATCAATTTTATCATATGACAAATCGTCAAAGTCTTTGATTATTTCTAAGGGTTTACCTTTTAAAATCGAATGCCCGCAAGCACAATGAAACTCAGGTGCTGTTAATACATTTACCGACAGGTCATGAGGCCCTGGATGTCCTTTTATTCCTAAAGTTTTAACAATATTTTTATTGTTCTTTAAGCATAAAATAATTGGATAACCAAAGTTATTATGATTGAAGTATATTGCTATATCTTTTATTATAAATTTAGGACTTATTTCAAAATACACGGCATTTGAATGTTTTTTGCCTGGTTGATAATAAAAATCTTCAAAACCACTATTAAATGAATTTTTGCTATCAAATGATATTTTTTCCATGTCTATTTTAAAGATACAATCTTCAGTTTCAATTGTCCAATTCTTAAGTTTTTCCATATTAACATACCCCCATATTATAAACCCTATTTTCAATCATTATATTCTAAACATATCCAACAAAACCTTTATGTTAAAAAGCATTGCTATTTTCTGTAATACCCTTGATACGAACCAGTTTTATCATAATGTTTTACCTTGTTGCCACTTTGCCTGTATGAGCCTTGGTAACTCCCGGTTTTTCCATATTCTTTAACTTGGCTACCGCTTTGTCTATAATAACCCTGATAGCTTCCAGTTTTATCATATTTCTTCATTTTTTCGCCGTCAGAAAGTCCAAACGCACTACTTTGACTCTGAGCAGCAAAACAAGGTATTGAAGTGATTGCCAAAATCCCAATTAATAAAATAAACTTTTTCATAATCTTACTCCTTTTCTGAATTGTTGCACTCGACGGAAATACATGCCAGCTCTTTTGTATAAATTATACATTGAATCATTTGACAAATAATCTCAATAACGCTTTTTAGTTTTTCCATAAATATCATTCCTCACTCTTACCATTATTAACAAATGCATTCCCGTCATCACCACGCTTTGCGGCTCTGCAAAAGCTCAGTGCAACGGGTAGGATAATTATACAAGCAATTAACCAAAATTTCATGATTGAAAATAATAATAAAACGATTTTATTAATAATCTTACTCCTAGACTTGCCCTAACTAAATCATTATACACAACACTAATGTCAAAAACGGACGTATCAAGAAATATTCATTTTGTTGTATTATTAAAGATATTCAAATTGGAAGTAACTAAGGAGTCTATTATGAGCAATATGGAAGAAATTATTCAAGCCCTTCAAGGGTACAAGCCAGAAAATAAGAAACGTTGGATAGATTCAACTACTGGCTGGCAAAATCTTACGGAAATACCAGATGACTATTCAAAGAAAGTAATTGACGGTATTAAGGACTTCTTTGACGTTCCCGAAAACAATGAGGAAAATAAAAGCAGAACAAAAATCACATTAGTCAAAAAGAATGAGAAGGTTTGGTTTTACAGAGAAGAGGAAGCCTTAGAGAGGCTGATATGCTTATTTAATGATGATTGTTCTAGTCAATATAGCTTAGGGCAAAAAGCTAAAGAATCAGTAGATATAGTCATTTCAAGAGGTGGCAAAAGGGCTTTTATTGAATTGAAACCTTGGGATAGTGGTAATTCACCTATGTTTGGAGTTGTGGAACTCTTGAAAAATTACTTTTTATGCTCAGACAATAAAAACATCACTGAATTAATATTTTTAGCCCCAAAAGAATATTTTGAAAAATATACGGTTAAGGGAAGTTGGGTGAATTTTTTTGAATTTGTTGATAATGCTAATGAGCAACTTAATGGTAGGACGACATTGAAGGTTAAATATATAGACCTATCTAAGCAAGAGTTTGAAACCTCCGTGCAATCAATTCACATTAACGAAAGCGAATGGATAAAAAAAGAAACGTCTCAATATACAGAAAGACTGACAATTGATTTATCAGAACAAAAAGATTGCTTTAAAAGCATTCAAGACAAATTGATTTTTAAAGATTTCACCGCAGAAAGTTTTAATGAATTTTGAACACGACCAAATTTGGCACACTAATGGTTTATGATTGTTGAGTAGTAACAAATAAAACGGTGGTAATATGGACGACAACTCTAAACTCATAATTCACAGAGGTGCCGACGAAATAGGCGGTTCTTGTGTTGAGGTTAATGATGGTAAAGCGAGGCTTTTGTTTGACCTAGGCTTGCCATTAAGCTCTATGAATGAAAATTGCAGTAAAGAAGATTATAAGTTGGACATAAAAGGACTTTATAAAAATAGTAAGCCAAATATTGATGCGATTTTTATAACCCACGCCCACCTTGACCACTTTGGGCTTTTGGAATTTATACACCCAGAAATTCCTGTTTATTTAAGCCAAACGGCATATAATATTATGACGAAGATATTGCCGTTATTCAAAAATGGTGATTTTTCAAAACTTAATTTGAATGTTATTAAGCCAAATAATCCAATTAATATAGGGGCTTTTGAGATTACAGCTCACAATGTAGATCACAGTATCGCTGAATCAATGGCCTTTGAGATTAGAGCAGGAGATAAGAAAATATTATACACGGGCGACTTAAGATTTCATGGCCGTAAAAATTATTTGAGTGAAAATTTATCTAAGCTAAAAAACGTCGATTACTTACTTATGGAAGGTTCAACGCTTGGAAGAGAGGACCAAAATCAAAAGACAGAAGATGAATTAATGCTAGAGCTGGCCGAACATTTCAAGAGCGAAAAGCTATCGATTGTGACCTTTTCAGCACAAAATCTGGATAGATTCATCTCTGTTTACAAGGCTTGTTTGAAAGCTAAAAAGACACTCGTGATTGACCCATACACTTGTTATGTGCTTGAATCATTCAAAGACTTGAGCAAAAATATTCCGCAGTTTGATTGGAACAATATTGCCGTTTATTTTGTGAAAAACAGCATCGGCGACAAATTGGCAGTCACAAAAGATCTGTACAAATATAAAAGCAAAAGAATAAGTATTGAAGAAATCTTAAATCACCATGAAAAATACGTAATCAAAGATAATTTTAAAATTACGACTAATCTTATAAGTAGATTTAATATGGATAAACTGCAGCTTATATATTCGCTTTGGAGCGGGTATTTAAAAAAACCGTCACATCTTGATCCGTTGAAGAATAATTTGATTCATTGTCACACGTCAGGACACGCAAACATTGAAAGTCTGCAGGAGTTTGTTAAAAATATCGCACCGAAAAAGCTGATCCCAATTCATACCGAATGCGCCCAGGTGTATAGCCAGCTTTTCGACGCACGAGTTATTGTGCAAAAAGACGGCGAAGAGTTGTTTCTTTAAAAATAAAAATATATAGAAGGATTAATATGTACGAACAAAATGGCGATAATTTAGTATTTTACGGGTATCATCTAAAAGGGCTCGAGCCTTTGGATAAAGAGTTTTGCAAAATTATAGCCGACAAAAAATTTGTATCTATTTATTCTGGAAATGAACTGCTTTGGCAACTCGAAACAAAGTATGTAAAAGCGGTAACGGTTTATCAGGAATTAAAAGACAAAAAATCAACTTTGGGGCGTGCAATTGTAGGTGGACTACTGACTGGTGCATGGTGGGGAGCCGCAATCGGAGCGCTAAGCGCTGAATTAGCTTCAGTAGATACTTTAATTTCTAGTATTGAAACAGAAGATGAATTAATAATCTTTGAATCGGTTTAAACCGCACTAATCGCTTCGTTAAGAAGCTCTTTGTATATAGCTTTTAGGCTGTTGGGTTTGATTATTTCGACATGCTTGCCCCATCTGAATAAATGCCAGCAGATAGACAAACTTCCGCCGGCTGTGAATTCAACAATCACAGAGCCATCATCTTCTTGCTTAACTTTTTGAGTCGGGTGAAAGTGGTAATTTAAAACATCATCAGCGACTTCTTTGTCAAATTTGAGTTTGATTTTATAAGGCTCCTCTTGATAAATACCAAATGAATTTTGGGCATATTGAGCAAGCACAAATTTCTCATCTTTTTCAAAGTATTCATTCAGAATTTTAATACTTTGAATATTTGAAAGGGTGTATAGCCTTATTTCTTTGCGTGGTTCACTATATGCAACTAGATAATTTTTTTCTCCATATAAAACACCATAGGGATGAATAATGCAGGTTGATTTTTCTTTTCCTTTTGACTGGTATTCAATTTCGAGCTTCTTGAATGATTTAATAGCTTCCCTTATTACTTCAAGAACATCTTTGTTTGTTTTAAATCGAGGGTACTGCCTGATTGCAAAGCCTTCTGCTTCTAATAGGGCTTCCACATCTGTTTCAATGCTTGATGTATCCTTTTTGTTTACGACTTTGAGTTTTCTGATGATTTCATTCATGCAATCAGATTTTTCTTGAAACCCTTCTGAGTCAAATTTGTTTTTTGCACTTTCAAGCTCGAGGATTTCTTCAGGAGTAAAAGCAACTAGGCCACTGTAATTTGTTTTGAATTTCCATCGACGGATCTTATCAAAAGAATCAAAAGCTTCAATTTGCGGAAATATTCTCACGACAGCATCACGCATCCGTTCGGCGGTTCTTCTTGAGACACTAAACTCATCTTGAATATCGTACAAAGAAACGCCCCTAGACATCGTTTGCATCATCATTACTAAGTTCACTATATCTTCAACTCGATCGTATCGCATAATTACTCCTTTAAGTCCACAAACTAAATAGATTTCATTATAACATATTATAACGTCAAATTTGGACATTGTTAATCTATTTTGTATTTTTTTAACAATTTAAATTATATAATCTTTTTTATGCTATTATTGCATTGAAATAGAGTAGGGTAAAGGGGTTATGATTTGTGGTGTAAGACCTGCAATAGAGAAACATATAGTAAAAAATGTGAAGTATGTGGAAACAATACCGAAGAGGAAATTCCTTTAGAAATTTTTTGGTGTGAAAATTGTAAGACTCCGATTATCAAGTCTCTTACAAATGCTGAAAAAAACAAATGTCCAGTTTGTAACTTACAAACAAGATACATGTGTGTAGATTTAAGAATAGTCTTTCCGGAAGAGCGTTTGCTAATAGAGATACTTTTAGATCAGCCTTTTAAATTCAAGGAGAGTTCCGTTTGGGCTTCAAATGGTCGTTACTACATTGATGGGAATCCTTTACCAATTTCTTTTTCCAAATATTTAAATTCTGATTCAAGTCTAATCATTGATAAGTTAATAAAATATCGTGAAATTAACAAAGGAACTTATGAATCATTTAGTAAGTTCGCGGATAAATTCATTAATGCAAATTATGAAAGATTGGCTTATCTAAAAGATGAAGCATATAGATTCATACTTAATACCACAGAAAATTTCTCTACAGAAAATGTAGTAGTTTCTTTTTCTGGAGGGAAGGATTCTACAGTTGTTGCTGATTTAGTTGTTCGAGCTTTGAGTAATCCATCCATAATACATATATATGGTGATACGACTTTAGAACTTGAATTGACCCATGAATATGTAAGAAGATTTCGCAGGGCAAATCCAAAGCTTATTTTAAAAACAGCGAAGAATAAAGATCAAAACTTTTATAAAGTTTGTGAAGATATTGGACCGCCTGCAAGGTTAATCCGATGGTGCTGTTCAATGTTTAAAACAGGTCCGATTACAAGGATTTTAACTAATTTATATAGAAACAAAAAGATTCTTACTTTTTACGGAATTAGAAAATGCGAATCAGTTAGCCGAAGTAAATATAATCGAGTTGAGGATAGTGCTGAAACTATTAAAATTGCAAAACAAACGGTGGCTTCTCCAATTTTTTCCTGGAAAGATATTGATATATGGTTATATATATTAAGCGAAAAACTTGATTTTAATGACGCCTATAAATTAGGATTTGAAAGAGTTGGCTGTTGGTGTTGCCCAAATAATAATGACCGTTCTCAATTTTTATCAAAAATATATATCCCAGAAGAATACAAAAAATGGCGAACCTTTTTAATTGATTTTGCAATTAAACTAGGTAAGCCTGACCCCGAAGTCTACATAGATACAGGGAAGTGGAAGGCTCGTCAAGGTGGCAATGGAGTGGCATCGGCAGAAGATGTAAAAATAAAATATACAAATTGTACAGCAGAAGATAATGCTAGAATATATCAGTTATTCAAGCCAGTTATGGATGACTTTTATTCTCTTTTTACCCCCTTTGGAACAGTTTCTAAGGAGTTGGGAAGAAAGCTGATAAATGAAGTGCTTGTTTTAGACTTAAAAACGAATGTCCCTATTCTTTCTATACAACCATTTAATCAACCTGGCATAGAATATACAGTAAAAATTAAAACAATGAATGTAGAAAAACACGATGAACTTCAAAGAATGGTAGGATACCAAGTGCGTAAGTATAATGCCTGCCGTAAATGCTTAAAATGTGAAGCTGTGTGTAAATCAGGTGCAATAATGATATCTGCAGAACACTATAAAATCAACCCTCAAAAATGTACTCGTTGCCGAATGTGTGTTACTGCTAAATATTTAGAGGGGGGTTGCCTTATGACCGCTTATCTTGTAACTAAAAAACAAAAAGTGGAGGCGAAATAATGAAATTTAGAGCACATGATACTTTTGCGATAAGAAAAGGTTGGCTTCACAAAGGAATGCGATACGTTTTTAAAAATCCGAGAATTTTTGTAGACAAAAGCATTAATCAAATGGACGAGCTAGGGATTGGAGCAAATATGGTAAAAGCCCTGCGCTATTGGCTACAAGCTTGTGGACTAACAGTAGAAACTGGTAGTACAACAAGAAGCCAAGAATTCACTCCATTTGGCGAGTTAGTGTGGGAAAATGACACTTATATGGAAGAAGATGGAACTTTATATTTATTGCACTATATGCTCGCTTCCAATATCGAGCTTGCAACCGCCTGGTACTATTTTTTCAACCTATACAGCATGACAGATATTACCAAAGAGTCCTTCATAAATGATATTAAATCATATATCTCTGGAAATAATCCTGAACCTATCTCCCTAAGAACATTAGAGGATGATTTCGATTGTATTGTTAAAACTTATTTATCAAATGACAATAAAAATAATCCAGAAAACAACACAGATTGCCCGTTTAATGAATTAAAGCTTTTATCTTCGCAAGAGAAAAAGAATAAAATTTATACAAAATCAGCTCCGACTGCGGGTTCAATAAATCCACTAATCATTTTAGCGGTTATAATTAATGAGAAAGAGAAGAATCATTGCGATAATGAGATTAAAATATCAAAATTGGAAAAAGATGAAAACAACGTAGGTAAAATATTTAATTTAGACAATATGCAAATTGCATACTACCTAGATAAACTTCAAAACCTAGGCTATCTGAGAGTAGTTAGAGCTGCCGGATTAGACATCATTAATCTCAAAACGAGATTGAGTTTTACTGAGTGCGTTAAGGCATACTATGAAAGCTTGAGCAGTTAGCAATATTGAAAGAATAAGGAAAAAATTATGAATTTAAAAGATAAAATTAATATAATGTCAGATTTCCAGTTTTCAATTAATATTGGCTATGACTTATATAGTGATAATAAAATCAAAAATTACATTCCGACTACTAGTGCAATTGAAATCATCGAAGATGTTATGTTGAGTATGTCTCCAACTTCTAACGATAGAGCTAGAATATTTGTTGGGGCATATGGCAAGGGGAAATCTCACTTAGCGTTGGTATTAATATCATTACTATTTCGTAAAGAAAAAGGGTTATTTGATAGCTTATTATCAATGATTTGCGAAACGAAACCGGAGCTTTGTAAATACATTAAAAATTATCTTGATAGTGATAAAAAAATGTTACCAGTTATTATTCAAGGAACATCTAAAGGCATACAGCAGTCTTTAATGTATGAATTAAATAAAGCACTTCAAGCTGCTGGCCTAGAGGATATAATGCCAGAAACTTATTTCAAGGCAGCAATCAATGCCATTAATACATGGAAAGAAGAGTATCCTAGCACGTATAGAGCTTTCGAAAAAGAAATTGGCTGCTCCGTCACGAATTTCGTTTCTGAACTGCACGAATATAATATTATTTATTACGAAAACTTCAAGGAAATATATCCCCAACTCACATCTGGAAGCGAATTTAATCCAATATCTAATACCAATGTTATTGATTTATATAATGATGTTAATGACAAAATTAAAGAGCGTGGATATGGTGGTATTTTTGTCATTTATGATGAGTTCAGTAAATTTTTAGAAGGTAATTTAAACAAAACCTCGGCTGAAGAAATTAAAACATTACAAGATTTCGCAGAAAATTGTTCAAGAAGTAAAAACAAGCAACTCCACATAATGTTGATTTCACACCAAAGCATATTAAATTATGTGGATAAATTGCCAAAAGTAAAAGTTGATGCTTGGAAAGCTGTTTCTAACAGGTTTAAAACAGTTGAATTAAATACCTCATCGCCACAATTATATGAGTTAATGTCTAGAGTAATTGTTCATGATAAGCTTTGGTTTAAAGACTTTAAAAATGAAAATAAAAAAATATTTGAGGAATTATATAGTAGACATATTGCGAAATAAAATAATGCCAAAAACTAAAAAGACGATTTTTCATCAAGGTTTGTTCTCTTTATGCAAAATCTAAATGAAAATTCCAAAGTCCTGCACAAACCTTAACAAATTTGTCATCTATGCCATTTTT
>CAISJE010000003.1 GCA_903885635.1 uncultured bacterium | reverse complement strand
GTCTGCTTGTCTGCTTGTCTGCTTGTCTGCTTGTCTGCTTGTCTGCTTGTCATGTCCATACCTAATAAATCCTTTTCATTACTACCTTAAATTGATTATACCATGTAAATTATTATTAGGCAACTGATGGGCCGCGTTTTTGCCCTGAGCGAATTAGGACATAGGGTTGACAATTTTGTTATATTGTGTTAAACTCTCGGTAACTTGTATATTATCAAATTTTAAAAGGATTTTAAATCTTGACAAACTTATTTAATAACAGCATTATTATTAACATTATTAGCCTAATGATTATTTCAATTAGTAGGCGGTCTGTAGTGTATAATTTTATTTAGTTATTAATAATTATAAAATTTAACCCGCAGGCCTTACAGAAAAAGGATGCGGGTTTTTAAATGCGAAAAATAAAAAAGGAGCAATACATGCACTATAAAGTTTATAATAATTCACCTGATGTTGTTACAGAAGAAAAATTATCTTCCGTTCGCAAATTTTCAAACCCGATAGCGTTTGAAATACCTCAGAATGTTTATCAAATTAATTTGGCTAAAAGAATTAATGAACTTTATATTTCAACAATTAATGCAAAAAAAACATTACTAAGCTATAAAGCAGATTTATCAACTGCCGTTGATTTTAAAAACGACTGCCTCACGCCATTGACAGAATCAACCTTATGCCCGATGCTTTTTTATAAACGAGAAGATTTAACATCAATTAAAGCTTACAAAGTGCGTGGTGCTTTTTATCAAATGAGCAAAATCCTAGAACAAAATAATTCACCCAAATTAAAATTTGTCGCGGCATCAACAGGAAATCATGCATTGGGAGTTTTAAAAACTGCTGAAATTTTGCGAACTCCTAATGTCACAATTTGTGTTTCGGAATGCACGACTGATTTTAAAAAACAGGAACTTAAAAAAAGAATTTTCAACTTGAAAGCCAACGGTATAAACGCAGAATTGATTGTCAGCGGTCAAAATTTCGACCAGACAAATCAATTTGCCCAAAAAATCGCCGAAGCGGATAAATACAGTTTTTATATAGACCCCTATAATACGCATAATGCTGTCGCCGGACAGGGGACTATAGGTCTTGAGTTGTTAACCCAACTGGAAAGCAAACAACTCAATAAATTAAAAGAACTTACAGTGATTGTACCTATAGGTGGAGGCGGATTAATTTCAGGAATAGCTTGTGCATTGAAATCAGGAATAAAACAATTTCCGTCGATGAAAAATCTTAAATTGAGAATTATTGGTGTAAGCCTTAGGGACTTAAATTCGGTCTATGGTGATGCGATTAAAGTCAAGGCTGTAGGTAGTCATAATGACGAATATATTAATTATTTTGTTGAAAAAATGGTTAAAATTGACGACATCGATATGGTAAAAGGAATTAATTTTGTTTATAATGATTTTGGGGTGAAAGTCGAAGGAGCTTCGGCGGGAACTTTAAAGCCGATTTTTGAGAATATAGTAACCCCGTCTGAAGCTAACGCCGTAGTTTGCATACTTAGTGGCGGGAATATTTAACAATTTAAAAGGAGAAAATTTATGATAAAAAAAGTTTATACCCCCAAAGATTTTATAAGTGTCGGACCTTATTCGCCTGCGGTTGAGGTGGGGAATTTGGTTTATTTCTCAGGTCAGATTCCGCTTAATCCCGCCACGGGCAAACTTGTTGAAGGTGATATTTCGGCACAAGCAGAACAATGTTTTAAGAACTTATTGAATGTTTTATCTGTGGCGGATTTAACTACTGATAATGTTGTAAAAGCTACAGTTTTTCTAACTAATATGAATGATTTTGCTCTTGTGAACGAAGTTTATTCTAAATTTTTCAATAGTCCATATCCTGCAAGAAGCGCTATTGGCGTTGCTTCTCTCCCGCTTGGGGCACAAATCGAAATTGAAGTCATCGCCGGCAAGTAAAGCCTAAATCGATGCTAAAACGCCCGACAGAATAAATTGGGACGTAACAACTCAGGTAGATTTTAATTAACTTGTGAGTTGACTGTCCAGTTTCTTGGGTACAGATCACACCGAAGCAATCCCCCCGCATTATGACTAAAGGCGGACAAGATTGCTTCGTTCCCTCAATAGTTTTCTGATTAAAAAATCTTCGCCTCGCAAAGACGTAAGAGAGACCAGTTTGAACAAGATTGCTTCGGTCCCTCAAGAATTTTCTGACTAAAAAATCTTCGCCTCGCAAAGACCCGACGGGGTTTGCTGACGGCGGGATGGCAATCTCGCCCTACTTAGCGATTTTGTTCATATTTTAACAAAAAGCGAAGGGTTGAAAGGTCAAAAAAGCTTGCAAGTCACCTCTCACTTTTCACTCTTTACCTATTCCAAACATTTCTTGTGCCAAGAAAATTCCGCCATAAGCCAAAAGTCCGGCTCCGCAGAATTTTGAGAATATTCCTTTGCCTCCCAATATTGTGCCTGCCACCAACGCTAAAGGAATAGAATTTTTTATCATCATTGAGCCAAAGCCTTTTACATAGCCGATTATGTTTGTGAAAAATCCTGATAAATTTTCATCCACATGATGTCTAAAAATCGACTTTTTAACTGTAGCCTGAATAATACTTGGACTGTCGAGTTTTTGTTCATTAAAAAAATGTTTTTCTAAACTTTCGGCTTTATGATTTTTTTCGTATTTTGGTGCTTCAAGTTTACCCGCAATATGAGAATCGTAGAGCACCAAGCCTAAAGCGGCTGTGCCGACGGATTTTGTTAAAAAATTTGCAACACTTGAATTCATAAACTATGCCTTTTTACTTTCTTTTTCGGGTTTTTCTTGAACCTCAAATTCTTTTTTAACCGTATTACCTGACATTTTTAGCAAGATATTAGAAGCTTTCAGTGAATCTTCGCCATAAGCCGTTTTTTGTTGTTGAATACTTTGTAAAAGAGTTTTACTTGTATCGTTTCCGTTTGCCACTCGAGATTCCAATGCCGCCATTGCTATAAATTTAATCGGCTGATGAGGATCTTGAAGCATTTTGTTAACAAGTGCATTTAGCCCAACGTCATTTTTTCTGCTGTCATCTTCTTGAAGCCTTGATAAAACTTCTTTTGCACCCATCAATCTTACTTCTTTGTTTGAGTTATTCAAATAACCCTCCAAAGTTTTAATATAATCATCTGTCAATTGGACTATTTCACGTTTTTCAGTTTTTTTCTTTGTCGGTTCTGAAGGTTGCGGTTCTATCGGAGCAGGAATTGGCGGCTGGGAAAAGTTTTGGGTGTAATAATTCTGAGGATAAGCAGGCATTGTAGCATAATTTGTCGCATTAATGTTTGATGCCGGAACATTCGCACCAGGCGCAGCAACAGAAGGGTTAAATATTTGAATATTTACTCCCGAATAGTTCGGTACTTGAACGTTTTGAGCTTGTCCAACCATATTTTCCATGCACTTACCTTTCGCCTATTTATATTTATAAAGTATAAAATCACAAAATAATTGCGTTTTTTAAGGGTTTTTTAAGAATTGTAAAGCCCGAACGAATAAACCGAAACTTTCTGCTAATCCATCTTAAATCCTTTCAATTGAGCCTTTTGATAATAGTTTTGCTGTTTATTTTGGATTTCTTTGTCGTATCTGTATTGAGTAAAAAATCTTGACATGCCCGCAACGAAAAGCCCCATAAAACCAATACTGAATAAAAACGGAGCCAAAACTATCGTTGATTTTTGCTTGAATAAATTCTTATATTCGGTTTCAACAGATGTAGCATTTCTAAGTGCTATTTTTTGTGCTAAATCAGGCAGTTCTGAAAGTTTCGGAACTGTTAAATCTTTGGCAATTATGTCTTTAAAAGAAGCTTTTTTGTGCAAGATAGCCTTAAACCCTTTTTCAAACATTTCGCTGCCTGTTATTACATAAAAACCAACAAGCGGATATCTGTAGAGAACTTCCAATAAATTCTGCTTGCCCCTGTCTTTTGCTGAACCCGTATAACCAAAAAATCCTGCAACCACACAAGCAGTTAATTGACCTCTGGAAAGTCCCAATTGCCCTTTGTTGTCCCTGAAATCAATACTGAAATATTTGTTAAAGGTCGCCGCTTTTTTAACGTTATTTTTGAATATTTTATTCCCCGGTGCCAAAAGTGCTTCACTAAATGCATTAAGGGCTTTTGAATTTTTACCCTTAGTTACAAGCAAAGCCGATAACGCCAAGCATCCTGCGAAAAGTCCGCCTGCCAGTTTAATATGCTTTTGGGCACTTTCTCTTACTTTGGACTGGTGTTCGGTACTTTCTTTCTTGTCTTTGTTTAAATTGGCAATATTATTAAAATCAGCTTGCTTAAATACTTTCATGGTGAGAAGATTTTTAATATAGCTGAGTGCATATATAAATAAAGGAATAGCAAGAGTTGAAATAGCGATAGCTGCCTTTGTAGGCATAAGCTGTTTCATATCTTCGCTTTTTACTTTGTCCTGCAAAAGTTGTTCCGCAGGAGTCGAAATCATTTTTTTAAGATTAGCGTCAAGTTTTTTAGCATAAAGTTTTCTAAAAAGTTTTTCACCCAAAATTTTCGGTCCAAAATAAACCGCTATATTTTCACCGAATTCCTGAACTGACATATCTCCAAAATCAGCTGAACTGCGGACAAAAGGGACTTTAGGCCCCCAGTTTACAGCAATGTCTTGAGCACATCTGATATTAGCAAGTTCAGCATCAGACTCGTGCATCGTAATAAATTTTGCAACGTACTGAGCCTTTTTTGAAAGAGTTTCTATTAAATTTTTAGAAGTTGGTATCGAACCGGTGGTAATTTTCACTTGAATAATCCTTTTTATGTTAAATATTTTGATAAAAAAACAGCCTGTAACTTAAAGCACAGACTGTTTTTTATTAGTTAAAACTTTTATTTAACGCCAACAAAATTCGCCTGCACCAATTTGCAAGCTCCACCAATTATTCATATTTTGTTGTTGGATATTCATAATGTTCCTTTTCTACGTACGTAGCATTGTAACTAGAAAAAAAAATTTTGTCAAGATGTTCGGACAACAAATCAGAATAAAATTTTATGTCGGGGCATATAATGCACCCTGCTTGTTAATTGAGTGATACATAAATTCTAAAACCCCTAAAACGCAAAATTGCCTCGTAATGCGTTGGAATTACAAAATTGTTACATAAAGAAAGTATATGTAACAAAATGTTGCAAGTTTTTTAAATTAGCCAATAACCGGTCAATTTTTATTATGCTTGAATCTTTATGAAAGCATAAAGCTCTCTCTTCTTATTTAAACGGACAGGTCTTGTTATATAACAGGGCCTTTTTTTTGGTTGAAAAGTTGAATAGTCGCCCAGATGGGACATCTTTCACGAAAAACAAGTTTTCGGAAAGAGCAGTCAATAGTTGAACAGTTTTGCGGTTCTCGGAATTTCTTTACCCTTTACTCGTTACTCACTTTTAGTAATCGCTTGCTGAAGCATCTTCATCATCATCTTTTAAAGAAGACAAATCGTCGCTATAAGTCGAATCAAAATCTTCAGGGAGCATATCGGGTTCAGGCCAAATCGTTTCCTCATCAAATCGACACGCATTCAAATTATAAGCGCCGGCAAAATCGGAGTTCGTTAAATCCGATTCCAAAAACACACCACCCGCCACATCAGCATCAGTAAAGTTGCAATAATGTATCGTTGCATAACTGTATTCAGCGCCGTTTAAAAGTGCCTCCGTAAAATCACTCTCCAAAACTGTTGCTCTTGTAAATTCAACAGATGTTAAATCTGAACCGCTAAAATTTATTAAAGATAAATGAGAATCCGCAAATGAACTCGCATTCAAGCCCACCCCTGAAAAATCTACATTTTCAAGTGTTAAATATGAAAAATCCGATTCGCTCAAGTCAATGTCTTCTTGATTTTTTTTCCATTTATTAAATTCCTGTGGTGATTTTTTAATTAAGTTGTATAACTCTTCTTTTGTATAATCGCTCATATTGCCTTTCTCCTTTTACTTATATTATCTTTATTTAATTTATTTTGTAAATCATATTTTTGGATGTTTTGTCACTTATTTATTAATCAAATTCATCTGCATGGCTAAAAGAACAGCCTGAGTCCTGCTTGTAACTTTTAGTTTCTTAAAAATACTGTTCAAGTGAGTCTTTACCGTAACTTGTTTCACAAAAAGCTTATCCGCAATAGTCTGGTTATTTGCACCTTGAGCCACCAGCGTAAGCACTTCTATCTCTCTTAAGGTAAGTGGTTCAACGGGTTCGTCGGATGCAAAAAGAAGGTCAGTCGCCTTAGCATCGTTCTTTTGCCACAATGAACGTCTCAGTACAGCCTCAATACGGGCAAGAAGGTTCGGAAGAACAAACGGTTTTACTATGTAATCATCCGCACCTATTTTTAAACCCGAAACCATTTTTTGTTCCTCGTTTATCGCCGTTAACATTATTATCGGGATATGTTTTGTCTTTTCGTTACTTCTAATCGATTTTAGGGTGTCCCAACCGTTCATATTAGGCATCATAACATCAAGCAAAATCAACTCAAAAGGATTCTTGCTTAAATTTGTTTTTGAAAGAATTTTCAACGCCTGAACTCCATCAGTCGCAACAGAAACTTCATATCCGTACATAGGCAAGGCATCTTGCAAATATTTTGGATTATCATCCACTATTAATATTCTGGCTATTTGACTCATGTTTTATGTCCTTTATTTGTTCTTGGTTGAACAGTTGAATAGTCGAATAGTTGAAAAGTTATTTTGGTTTTACTGTTCACCGTTCACCGTTCACCGTTTACTGTTCACCGTTTACTCGCCCCCGCTAAACTATTTTATTTTTCAACGCTTTAAGCGCCGCCTGCAACCTATCGTCCACTTCAAGTTTTTGTAAAATACTTGCCACATGGGCCTTGGTAGTATTTATACTTACGAAAAGTGCTTTTGCTATTTCATTATTACTGTAGCCTTCCGTAATTAATTTTAAAATCTGGGCTTCTCTTGATGTTAAATTATAATCGTTTTTCGTTGGAACTTCAGGGATATTGGAATTCGTAGCAGCTTTCAAAACCACATGAGCAATGCTTTGATCAAACCAAGACGCTCCGTCAAGAACTGAACGGACGACTTCAACAAGTCTTGAAGGATTAATCTCCTTTGAACAATAAGCGTTTGCTCCCGCTTTTAAGCTTTCCAATACTTCTTTTTCATCGTTGTGAGAAGTTAAGATTACAATTTTTACATCTTTGTTCTTAGAACGAATTTTCTTTGTAGCATCAATCCCGTTTATATTCGGAAGCCCTAAATCCATTATTATTAAATCGATTTTGTTATTATTAACGATATCAATAGCTTTTTGCGCATATTCGGCTTCAAAGATAAAGTCTACAAAGTCCACACCGTCAAAAGTCGTTCTTAGCCCGAATCTTGTCAATTCATGATCTTCTACTATTAAAATATTATTTTTCGTCATTATATATTATCCTGTAAAGTTGCTGTTTCTGAATTTAATACATTTTCCAAAGCTATTTGCGCTTCTTTAAAACCCGAATTAAGTTTTAGACATTTTTTAAAATTATACTTTGCTTGAGCCAAATCACCCAACTTATTATTTACTACCCCTTGATAATAATAATATCTAAAATCATTTTCGTCAATATAAAAAGCGTTAGCCAAATATTTTTGAGCGATATTATAATTACCTTTATCAATATCAATTTTTGCAAGTTCAATCCAAGCATCCTCAAATAAGGGATTAACGGCAAGCGATTTTTTTAAGTATACAGACCGCTTGTCCTTATCTAAAAGTGCCATATTATAATATGCTTCCCAACTATCGGAATGGGTTTTAAGTATTTTTGTATAAATGTCCTTAGACTTTTTTGTATTTGAAAGTTTTTGGTACGCTTGAGCTTCTTTTATCAAGGGTTTGTAAGATTTTTTATCCACAGCGGAAGCATTTCTATAATAATTCAAAGCCTGTTTGTAATTTCCCCCCCTGTAGCTTAAATCTCCCAATGTTAAAAGTGCTTTAGGGGAATTTTTATTACTTTTATACGCTTTATTTGCAGTATCTGCGGCTTTTTCAAATTCTTTCATACTTAAATAAACTTCGCTCATTAACGCATATATCATGCTTTTATTCGCTTTTTTAGGCGTAGACAGTGTCGTTTGCAAAGTTCTAACAGCCTTTGAAGAATCATTTTCGAGGTAGTAATAGTAACCTAAATGATAATTTTTTTCCCAATCATTTTTTTTTGTTTTGTATAAAATAAATTGTTCCAATGAGGCTATTTTTCTTTCATATTCATAAGAATATAAATTCTGTTTCTTAAGATTTTCAACTATTTTAAGCGCTTCTTCGGGTTTGTTGTCATCCGCCAGAATTTCTGCTTTGAGTTTTTGGTAATTAAGATTGGCAGGGTTTTGGATTATTGCCAAATTTATGTATTTTGCGGCTCTTGAGAACAAATTAGACTTGTAAGAACCCAGCGCAACGAGGTAATTTGCATAATCATAGTCAGAAAAAATATTTTCCTTTGCCAACAGTTCATTTGTCGCTTCAGAACTTTGATTATTATACATAATATTAGAATAAATTTCCGCTAAAAATAATTCATCTTCAAATTTTATTTTTTTTCTCGGATAATAAAATTTTTTCATTGAATCTATTGAAATCCCTGCAATATCTTGGTCTTGGATTTTTATTGCAGCAAGGTTTGCAAGGTCAAAAAGTCCCAAATCCGCCATTTTGTTTGCGAGAGAAATATACACAAAATCGTTCGGTTGCGCGCTATTTATAAGCGTTCTAAAATCCTCCCAAGAGGCTCTTATATTACACTGTACAAATCTGTCCGTAGCATTCATGAAATTATAAAAAGCGTCATTTTCACTCAAATTAATAGTTTGGGGATTTCCTTTAATTTGATTTAATTGAATATTAAGTTCGCTTTGAATTTGATTGCTTTTATCAGTATTTATATTTTTTATAGACGTAAAGGTAGCATTAGGTATTTCAGCAAAACATGTATTTGTTCCCAAGAAACACATGAAAGAAAAAATTACAATTTGGGCAAAATAATCATTGCGCATTAAGCTTCGTTTTCCTTATTTGATTTCGCGGTATAGTAAAATTGGAATACATCTATAAAGCTTTTCTCATCGTCGTCTAAATCATTATATTCTTTTTGCGTCAAAAGATTATATAAATTAATCATTGAATATCTTTCAAGGATTTTGCGATGTCCCTCTTGCAAAATAAGCTTATTTTCTGTTAGAAATACCCTGATAATATTATCAGTTGACACCGCTAGAAAAGCATCTACAATCATTTTGTCAAAATGTGTTCCAGAGTCTTTCAACAAAATACCGATGACGTCCACTATAGGCATTTTATCACGATAATGCCTTTTTGAGGTTATAGCGTCAAATACATCCGACACTGCCAAAATTCTGCCACCCAGAATAATATTGTCGCCATATAATTTTCTATAATAGCCTGAACCATCATACTTCTCATGATGAGAACATGCAATTTCACTGACTAACTTAAACTCATCAGACATGTGTATTTTTTCTAGGATATGATGAGTTATTTCAACATGTTCTTGAATATGCTTGTATTCTTCATCTGTCAATTTACCTTCTTTTTGCAAGACGGAATCCCTTATCCCGATTTTCCCTATGTCATGAAGAGTGGCTGCTTTTTCTATTATTTCAATAAGCTTTTCATCCAAATTAAGCTTGCGCGCAATAAGCTCCGAATATAGACGCACTCTACTTGAATGACCTGCAGTTATCTTATCACGAGCATCAATGGAGGCCGCTAGCGCGTCGATAAAGCTATCAAAAGCATGCTTTTGTTCGATAAACATTTCTCGTTGGGTTTTGAACAACTGGGCATTTTCAAGCGCAATACCTGCACTCGAACCTATCGCTATGAGCAAATCTTCGTCTTCTTCGCTGAATTCGCCGTTCAATTTATTTAAGACCTGAAAAGCTCCTATTATTTCTTGATTAAGATTTTTTATCGGCATACAAAGAATAGTTGAAGTTGTGTAACCTGTTTGAATATCAATTTCTTTGTTAAATCTATCATCAGAGTAAACATTTTTAATATTAATAGTTTCTCCGGTTTTAACAACATGTCCGGCAATCCCTTTATCTGCGGGAAATCTTATTTCTTGACTGTTCATTCCTAAAGCGACTTTTGACCAAAGTTCGTCCTTGTTTTTATCATAAAGAAAAACACTGCATCTATCTGCCTGAATTGCGGATTTTGTTTCTTCTGCAATAACCTTTAACAATACATCAATATTCGTTTCAGCAGAAACCGTTTGACCTATTTTTAGCAATGCAACCAGAGGATCGCCTTTTGCCACACTTTTATTTTGTAATTCTTTTAAACGTTCGTTAATCAATTGACCAAGCCCATATTCATCCTGTATTTGCGCGTAATGATTTGCTTTTTGGTAATGTAATACGGCGGTGTTGATATTAAATTCTGAAAAATCAATCGTTGCCAACGCAAATTCATTTATAAGCTTCGCCGTTATGTTTTTTGAAGACTCTGCTAAATATGTTCCGTCGTTAAGATACGTCAGGGCCTTAAAATACTTGCTTTTATTCTGTGAATATTCAATGAGCCCAATCAAGCTCAAACAAATCGAAATATTTTCATAAGATTGTTCCTGTTTAAAAAGTTTTTGGGCTTCCAAAATCATCGGCATACATTCGTTGTAGTTTTTATTGATAAACTGCTCAATTACTGATTTAACAATGGATTCACCTCTAATTGCAGCCTCATTTTTCATATCTTGCTTAATATTCATCCAAAATCCTTAACAAATTTACTACACAGCTTATTTTATTGTACAATATTTTTAGAAATAATACAAATATTTTTAAAGAAAGAATAACATGAACAAAATTACAGTACTTATACCGATTTTTGACGAAGTAAATACTCTAAAGCTTATTTTGCAAAAAGTAGAAGACGCAAGCTTTTGCGGGCTTGAAAAGGAGATTATTTTAATCGACGATTTTTCAACCGATGGAACAAGAGAAATATTAAATGAGCTTGAAAAAAAATATAAAGTTTTTTATCATGACAAAAACATGGGCAAAGGTGCCGCTTTAAGAACAGGTTTTGAGCATGTAACCGGCGATATTGTGGTAATTCAAGACGCAGATTTAGAGTATGACCCTGTCGATTATGAACCGCTAATAAAACTGATTTTGGAAGACAAAGCCGATGTAGCCTACGGCTCAAGACTCACAGGCGGTAAACCTTCGCGCTCGTTTATGTTTACACATTTGCTCGGGAATAAGCTTCTCACATTGATAACAAATATCTTGTACAACACGACTCTAACCGATATGGAAACTTGTTATAAAGCGTTCAAAACTGAGTTTATCAAAGGTATTGAAATTAAATCAAACAGGTTTGATTTTGAACCTGAAATAACGGCGAAAGTCTTAAAAAGAGGGGCAAGATTGTACGAACTCCCAATCTCGTATTACGGCAGAGAATATGGTGAAGGTAAAAAAATTACTTGGAAAGACGGTTTTCACGCTATTTCAGCACTTATAAAATTCAGATTTACGGACTAATATTATGATTAAAAAGTTTTTTTTATTAATTTTAATAATATTTGCGACAACACCTTTTGTTTTTGCGGGTGAGAGCTACACGCTCAAAGCCGGAATTTCAATAGACAAAATCCCCCAAGAATTCTACGGAACTTGGCGTGTAACCTCAACACTAATTTCATCTAATAATGACGAAATCTTCAGAAAAAATAGCGTTGATTTGTGGAACTTATCAAGGGTTGGCGACGTCATAACTTTAGATAATCCTTTTTCAGGGGCGCATGCTTCTATTATGGTTGATGAAGTAAACAACAGGCTGATTAAATTTAAAAAAATTGGAGCCTACGATAATAGCAAAAAATTAACCGATATAGTAGAATTAACGTTGGCAAAAGAGACATTTACAGGGATAAATAAATTGAAATTTGACACAATATCCAAAGTTGACGGGCATGTTATAAAGAGCGATACAGCAACATACGGATTGACAGGAGAGAAGATTTCGGGGGATAGCATTAAACCGCAAAATAGGATAAAATTGCCATCTCGCCGATGATAAAGTTTAGATAAAAGAGATTAATGAGGATTTAAAAAAATGATAAAAACATACGAATTTGATACAGTAATATTAGGCGGAGGACCTGCGGGTTTATCAGCTGCAATATACGCGGCAAGAGGCGCTTGTTCCACCGCGATAATAGATACAAGCATGTTAGGTGGGCAACCGACAAATTATTTGGAACTCGAAAACTACCCCGGATTTGGGATTGTCGACGGGTTTGACTTGATGGAAAAATTTGAACAACACGTTGATAAGTTCAAAGTGGCAAAATTCCCTATGCAAGAAATCGAAAGTATAGACTTAAAATCCCAAATTAAAATAATTACGACCAAAGAAGCGACATTCAAAGCCAAAACAGTCATTATTGCAACAGGGGCACAATCAAAAAAACTTGGAATTCAAGGCGAAAAAGAATTTATCGGACGCGGAGTAAGCTATTGCGCCGTGTGCGACGGAGCATTTTACAGAGACAAAACCGTTGCCGTTGTCGGCGGCGGAAATGCGGCTGTGGAAGAAGCAATATATTTAACCAAATTTGCAAATAAAGTTTATATAATCCACCGTAGGGATACACTTAGAGCAGATAAAATTGTTCAGGAAAGAGCGTTTAATAACGAAAAAATTGAATTCATCTTTGATACAATCCCAAAAGAAATTTTAGGCGAAAATTTGGTAAGCACATTCGTTTTAGAAAATATTAAAACAAACAAAACCTCCAATCTTCAAGTCGATGGCGTTTTTCCATACATCGGATTTAGTCCTAATGTTGATGCATTCAATGGTCAACTTAATCAAGATGAAACAGGATTTATAATTACGGACGAAACAATGCAAACATCTATTGACGGAGTTTTTGCAGTAGGAGATGTCAGAAAAACCCCGCTTAGGCAAGTTATAACAGCAGCCTCCGATGGCGCAGTCGGCGCAGTTTATGCCGTAAAATACCTCGAAAAAGCAGGGGAGAAAATTGAAAAAAGTACTATATACAAACTTTGAAGATGTAGGCAGTATAATTAATGAAATGCTGTCTTCGAATGATTTAAAAAGAGCTGTTACCAGAAACAACTTATACAAATTTTGGAATAAAATTGTAGGTAAAAAATTCTCCGAAAAATCAAAACCTTACGGTATGGGCGGCAATGGCGTCTTGATAGTTGCGTGTCAAAATTCCTCCGTAGTGCAAGAACTTTTGCTTCAAAAATCACAGATTTTAGAAAAATTCCAACCATACCTAAAATCACTTCATTTAACGGTTAAAGATATAAAATTCGACCCCAAAAAGTGGGAAAATTTGACGGAGTGAACTGTATCTGATTTATATTCTAGCCCCCGCCAAAGAATCCGACTATTTCGATACTGTCATTTTCTTCGATGTTGGTTTGCGAATATTTTTCTTTTGGCACAATTTCAAGATTTTTTTCAACCACATACATAACCCCAGTAACATTTCGTTCTTGAAGCATTTGTACTATTGTTGAAGATTGTTCAAGCTCTATATCGTTTCCATTTATCTTTATGTTCATTTCATTCCTATTATCTTTCTGGTGTATAATTCACCAAAAGTTTAACATAAAAACAATGGTTTTTACATAAGCCCCTCTCTAACTGCTTTTACAGCAGCCTGAACCCTGTCATTTACAGCCATTTTTTGCAAAATTGAACAAACATGTGCCTTTGCCGTATGAACACTTATCAGTAATTCTTTGGCAATTTCAGTATTACTTTTGCCCATAACAACGAATTTTAATACCTCAAGTTCTCTTTCAGTTAGTGATTTCCCGCTTCTATTATCAAGTAGAAAAGAATTATTGTAGTCTTCCATTACTTCTCCTAAATTTTGTTCCAGCCAACGTATTACTTGTAATTATAGACCGTTTTCAAGCGAAATAAATAATGTATTTTCGGTTTTGCTTTTTAATTAAAAGTTTTTTAGTTTATGGGCAAAAAAAAAGGCCTTTTTAGAAAAAAGACCCGGAATTCTTGTTTCATAATTCCTCGTGTGTAGAAGGTTAGTGTGTGGTAGGTTAGTGTAGTAGGTGTTAATTTATTATGTTATCTTTTAAATATATCTTTCTTATATATTAATAAAGTATTTTAACTATACAAAATTGCGTAAATAGCCTAAATTGTTTACAATAGTTTACAAATCAAATGTTTTGGTAACAACTCAGGTAGATTTTAATTAACTTGTGTAGTGCGCAATGACGTAAAGGGGTTTATATCTGAGTTGTTACAATGTTTTTTATCATATTGGGCTGCAATTAAAGATTTAAGCTCATGAAAATAGGGGTTAAAAAAAGAACCCTCCTGCTATACAAGTGTATAGAGGAGGGCTTAACATTGATAAAATCACTATCAACGCTAAAAAAAATCTTAAAATATATTCTACCACTTGTTTCCAAGGATTGCAACATTGAAACATTTAAAATTTATCTTTTGGGCTTAATACTTCAAGAACGTTGGTTTTCAGCCCATGGAATAAGTAAAAGAACAACTTCACAAAGTCTTTGGCAAATATATCATTACATTAATAAAGTCATAAACTGGCAAAAAATATTTTACGCTTTAGCAAACCTGCTAATAACAATGTTC
>CAISJE010000002.1 GCA_903885635.1 uncultured bacterium | reverse complement strand
ACGTAAGGGAAAAATTAGGTGGAGGGTGAAAAAGCTTACACTGATTGAAATTAACCCTCACCCGACTTTCTAACACTCGCGGGCTTCCGCTCGTGCTGAAAGTCGACCTCTCCGCAAGGAAGAGGTGAAAAGCTCGCTAAACCTGCCTTATACCATGTTAATTCTTAGTGATTAGTTACTCTATTAGTTTTGTGCTTAAAGAATATTAATAAAAAATAAAAATTTAATGATTTTTGAAAAAAGACCCTTAAAATAAAAGTGTGAGTGTAGTAATTCGAAAAAATAAGTAAAGGCGCGAATACGAAAAAATTCGTGTTGAGGCAAACTATGGATTTTAATAAATTTACAAATTATTCTCAGGAGATTTTGGCGTCTGCTCAAAATATTATGGCTTCGTATAAGAATTTTGAGATGCAGCCTGAGCATCTGCTTATGGCTATGATTAAGGATGTGAAAGGCGTTGCAGGGGATTATTTAAAAGAATTAAAGCTTTTAAATCAAGATTTGATTGATAAGGTTGTGGGGGGAATTAGGGATTTACCTACAATTTCCGGATCTATAAATACTCAACAAATGTATCTTTCACAAGCTACAAACGAACTTCTCGACATAGCTGATGTACAATCAAAAGAATTGAAAGATGATTTTATAAGTATTGAACATATTTTGCTTGCAATGACAAAAATAAATCACAATATACAAAAATTATTTTTAGAGTTCAATGTTAATACCAATTCGGTTTTAAAAGCTATGAAGAAAATAAGAGGTAATAAAAAAGTGGATAATAAAGATGCAGAAGAAATGTACAAGGCTTTGGAAAAATATTCGACAGATTTAACCGATTTAGCCAAAAAAGGGAAGTTAGACCCCGTAATAGGTCGTGACGAGGAGGTTAGAAGAATTATTCAGGTTTTGAATAGAAGAACTAAAAATAACCCTTGTCTAATCGGCGAGCCGGGGGTGGGAAAGACCGCTATTGTTGAGGGTTTAGCACAAAGGATTGTCAGAGGAGATGTTCCCGAGAGCTTGAAGGAAGTAAAACTTATTGCGCTTGATATGGGGGCTTTGATTGCGGGGGCAAAATACCGCGGGGAATTTGAAGAACGATTAAAGGCGGTTTTAAAAGAGGTTGAAAATTCAAGCGGTCAGATTGTGATGTTTATTGATGAACTTCATACCGTTGTGGGTGCGGGGGCGACTGAGGGGTCGATGGATGCGGGGAATTTACTCAAACCGATGCTTGCGCGTGGCTTGCTTAGAACAATCGGCGCAACGACAATTAACGAATACAGAAAATACATAGAAAAAGACCCTGCGCTTGAAAGAAGGTTCCAACCGGTTTTAATTAATGAACCGAGTGTTGAGGACACGATAAGCATTTTGCGCGGGCTGAAGGAAAAATACGAGGTTCATCACGGAGTGCGAATTTTAGATTCGGCACTGATTCAGGCGGCAAAACTTTCTGACAGGTATATTACGGACCGATTTTTACCTGATAAGGCAATTGATTTGATTGATGAAGCGGCATCTTCGCTTAGAATTGAAATTGATTCCATGCCCGAAGAAATCGACATAATGCTTCGGCAAAAAATCCAGCTTGAAATCGAGCGCGAAGCGCTCAAAAAAGAATCAGGCGAAGAAGTTGAAGAAAAAATTAAAAATATTTCAAACCAAATAAATGAGTTTGAAAAGAAGATTGATATTTTGAAAACCCAATGGACAAGGGAAAAAAGCGTTATCACCGAGGAGGCTGCGACAAAAGAAGAAATTGAACAGATTAAGCAAAAAATCGAGGAGGCTGAAAGAGCTACGGATTTGCAAACCGCCGCAGAACTAAAATACGGTAAACTTCTTGAGCTTGAAAAAAAGTTAAATCAGGCACAAAAGAAAGAAGGGGTAAATGAAAAAGAAAACCGCATGCTTAAAGAAGAAATTGACGAGGAAGACATTGCAAATGTTGTGAGTAAATGGACGGGAATTCCCGTAAATCGTTTAATAGAAAGTGAAATGCAAAAACTTTTACATATGGAGGATGTACTTCATAAACGTGTAATTGGTCAAGATGAAGCCGTGGAGGTAGTTTCCGATGCGATTAGGCGCGCTCGTTCCGGATTGAAAGACCCAAAACGACCTATCGGAACGTTTATTTTTTTGGGACCTACAGGCGTCGGAAAAACCGAACTTGCAAAAACTTTGGCGGAATTTTTGTTTAACGACGAAGATGCACTTATTCGGATTGATATGACAGAATATATGGAAAAACATAACGTTGCAAGACTTGTTGGTGCGCCCCCCGGATATGTCGGGTATGAAGAAGGCGGACAGTTGACCGAAAAAGTCAGAAGAAAGCCTTATTCGGTTGTGCTTTTTGATGAAATCGAAAAAGCGCACCCTGATGTGTTTAATATTATGCTGCAAATCTTTGATGACGGGCGTTTGACTGATTCAAAGGGTCGTACGATTGATTTTAAAAATACCGTAATCATTATGACCTCAAACATTGCAAGCGATTTGATTTTGGAAAGTACGCTTGTATCGGGTTCAAATTTTGAGTCTGTCAAAGAAAATGTCATGGCTGCGTTGAGAGAAAGATTTAAGCCTGAATTTTTAAACAGAATCGATGAAACAATTTTCTTTAAGGGCTTGTCTTTGGCTCAATTATCCTCAATTGTGGACATTCAGGTCGAGGATTTAAGAACATTGCTAAAAGAACATGAAATTTCGTTGCAGATTACGGAAGAAGCGAGGGAGTTTCTTGCAGCACGGGGATTTAACCCGATTTACGGCGCAAGACCTCTCAAGCGTGTAATAAGACAATTGGTTGAAAATCCTTTATCTAAGTTGCTTTTGTCGCAGAAGTTCACCCGCGGCGACAGTTTGATAGTTGATGTTGATAATGATGAAATTCAGTTCATTAAAGAATAAATTCAATATTTCGTAGAGTTCCGCGTGGGCAAGTATGCCCACGCTTACGGATTTAATTTAGATAAATATGCTCGGTTTCCCTATTCAATAAAGTTGGGCTCTACAGGGTTGGAAACATTATAAACAAATAAATTTAAATTGTGCTTTAAAAGCCAAAAATCCACTTTAGATATATTTTGATTAGTTATTATCATTATTTAAAATAATACATTAATACTTTTAAATGTCAATACTAAAATACTTTTTTTGTTGCTTATTAAAAAGGTATTAAAAATGTTATATATATAATGTTATTAGTATAGGGTATTGTAAAAATGATAGAAAAAAAATTTATTAGAAACGGTAATAGCTGGTGTATCTCAATACCAACTAGTGTTTTGAAAATTCTTGAAATAGATCCCGAGGAGGATAAAGTTCAATTAACACTTCAAAATAATGACATTTTAATAAAAAAGATTAAAAATGATAAAAAATAGTCTACTCATTGTCTTATCTGCAAAATCGCCTAATTTGCTATTGAATTTTTTTTCATATCAATTATAATCAACTTATGGAGAAAATAGTTATCATAGGCGGCGTTGCCGCAGGAGCAAAGGCAGCGGCAAAGTCAAGACGATTGAAGCCGGAAGCTGAGATTAATGTCTATACGGAGGACACTCATGTGTCTTATTCTGCTTGCGGGTTACCGTTCTTTATCGAGGGGAATTTTGACGATTACACAATGCTTTTTGCACGAGACCCCAAAGAGTTTGAAGAAAACAATATTCATATTCATCTTAGAAATAGGGTTACAAAAATTTTGCCTGATAAAAAACAGATTATTGTGCTTGATTTAGAAAAAAATCAGGAAATGAATGTTGATTACGATAAATTACTTATTGCAACAGGAGCAAGACCTTTCATTCCTCGGATTAAAAATATTGATTTAAAAAATGTTTTTACACTGAGAACAATCGAGGACGGAGTGAATATTAAGGAAAAAGTTTTAAAATCAAAGCATGCAGTAATTGTCGGTGGCGGATATATAGGGGTTGAGCTTTTAGAGGCGTTTGTCAAGCAAGGATTAAAAGTTACGATGATTGAATTTGCCCCTAGAATAATGCCGATTTTTGATGACGATATTTCAGATTTAATAAAAGCTCATATACTTAAACGCGATAGTGAAAACGTTGAAATAATTAATTCCGATTCTGTTGTTGAACTTTTGGGAGAAAATGAAGTAACAGGGGTTAAGACCCAAAATGGACTGGAGTTTAATGCCGATTTGGTTATTATCGCAACAGGAGTAAAGCCGAATGTCGAACTTGCCGTTGACGCAGGGATTGAGCTGGGAGAAACCGGTGCAATTAAAGTTAGCCCCAAAATGGAAACGAATATTCCTGATATTTATGCAGCAGGAGATTGCGTAGAAGAAATCAATCTGGTTTCAAAAACACCGGTATGGGTTCCGCTTGGCTCGACTGCAGGCAAAGAAGGCCGCTGCGCGGCCATCAATATATGTGGAGGGGATGAATGTTTTGAGGGTGTCTTAGGTTCAGCGGTTACAAGATATTTCGGATTAACCATGTCAATAACCGGATTAACTGAAAAACAAGCCACAAAATTAGGGTTTGAACCTATTTCGGTTATTGTAAACAAACTCGACAAGGTGGGTTATATGCCTGAAGCAAAAAATATTACGATAAAGCTTATTGCCGATGCAAAAAGCCGTATTCTGCTCGGGGCGCAGGCAATAGGTTGCGGAGATGCCGACAAAAGGATTAATACCATTACTACAGGATTAATTTGTCCAATGACGGTAGATGACTTTTTCTCAAATGATTTGACCTACGCACCGCCATATTCGCCGACAATAGACCCGCTTTTAACGGCAGCACAAAAATTAATCGAAAAATTGAATAAATTGGTTTCATAAAAATATATCAATATGTTTACATTGCAGTACTTTTTTACTATGATTACAATAAGGTATTGAAACGGAAATGAGGGTTTTAAATGTTCGCAATAATATTAGCAGGTGGCTCAGGAAGCAGACTTTGGCCATTATCAAGAGAATTGTATCCCAAGCAGCTCCTAAACCTTAATTCCGAAAAAAGCCTTTTACAATCGACATTTGAGCGATTGAATGGTTTTATCCCCGCTGAAAATATCGTGAGCATAACAAATATAAAACACACCTCAAACGTTAAATTACAACTTGAACATATTTCAGATAAAATTAATGTTTTGTCTGAACCTTTATCAAAAAATACCGCCCCTGCTATCGCTTTGGCTACAAAATTTCTTCAACAAAAAGATAAAGACCCTGTAATTTTGGTCGTACCTTCGGATCATTTAATTGAAAATAACGAAAAATTTATTGATACCGTTAAGAAAGGTGAAAAACTTGCAGAAGCAGGATATATCGTAACTTTCGGGATTGAACCCAATTATCCTGAAACAGGATACGGCTACATAAATATCATCAACGAACCGATTTTAGATGGGTTTAAGGTGAAAGAATTTGTCGAAAAACCTGACAGTGAAACTGCTCAAAAATATATCGACGCTAAAACTTATTTTTGGAACAGCGGAATTTTTATGTTCAAAGCCTCAACGATGATTGATGAGATTAAAAAATTATCACCTGAAATATTTGCAGTTATGGAAGAATTTGATTTCTCCACATCTGAAAGAATAGAGTATAACTTGTTTGATAAAATGCCAAGTATTTCAATAGATTACGCAATTATGGAGAAATCTGATAAAATTGCGCTGATAAAATTAGAAAGTGATTGGAATGATTTAGGCTCTTGGCAATCGATTTACGACGTAAGCAAAAAGGATGCTCATAACAACGTAATGATAGGTCATGTTTTGGACGAAAATTCGAAAAATTCTTTTGTTTACGCTTCATCAAAATTGGTTGCGACAATCGGATTAGAGGATATTGTTTTGATTGAGACCGAAGATGCCATTTTGGCGTGCAAAAAAGACAAAACTCAAGATGTTAAGAAAATTTTTGATACTCTGAAAAAACAGAATGATGATACACATTTAATTCATAAAACTGTTTATCGTCCTTGGGGGTTTTATACTGTAATCGCGCAGGGTAAGGGGTTTTTGTCAAAAATTATCCATGTAAATACAGGTCAAAAACTCTCTGTTCAATCTCATAATCACAGAAGTGAACACTGGGTGGTGCTGTCAGGTATAGCCAAGGTTGTTTTAGAGGGCAAAGAACACCTTTTAACACCGGGACATAGCATTGACATTCCGCTCAAGGCGATACATTCTCTTCAAAATCCTTACGAAGAAGAACTTGAGATTATCGAAATTCAACTCGGAGATTTACTGATTGAAGACGACATAACCCGCTACGAGGACATGTACGGTCGGGAATGAATAGACTAACAGGGAAAGAATAAAGGGATTGCGAGAACCGCAAAACTGTTCGACTTTTCGACTTGAAACAACTCGTCACTTTTTGAACTTCAGTGGCAGTTTCGTATTTCGATAAATAGTATAATAGTCAAAATCCTCGGCTTTTGATTCTACAAGCCCTGTTATACCTATCAATTCCAAGTTTTTTTCTTTTAAAAAATCTTTACTCATTGCACAACGTACCTTAAACGGATAAGAAGCTTCTTTATTCTTTGAATTAAGTATATTAGGGTTTTGTACATATATACAAGGAACAGGATTATATTTAGTTATAAAAATTTTCTTTTTAATTATCTTATAATCATTTTTTCTTTGTTCATAGTCCTTTACGAAAGTTGCAGACTGGCCCTTATTTGTTGAAATGATTATATTGTACTTACTAAAATCTATTTTTTTAACGTCTTCCATTGTTCTAAAATCAATTTTAAAGCCATCCAATTCCAAAGATTTAAGTAAATAAATACTATCAGAAGTACTTAAAAATGCCAAAATTTTCGTGTCCTTTGGAAAACTTTTTTGAAGTCTATGCCTTAATGGACACGCTCCACTTGAATATTGAGGTATTTTTTCATAAGTTTTACATTGAGCTACCTCTCTTAAATAAGTCAAGGAAGGGTGTTCAATTAAGGTTCTTACTATTTTTACAAATGGTCTTGCCCAAAGGTGGGTTGATACTCCCATCAGGTAAAATAAAGAAAACGCAATTATTATATATTTTAAAATATTTTTCTTTGACAAATATGAATAAACCAATACAGGAGAAGATATTAGCATAAAAGACATAACAAATCTGACACTAAACGACATATATGCAAGTAAATATGAAAGAATCAACATATTTACAATAAAAAGAACAGCAAATACAAAAAGAAACCAGCTCTTTTTAGATTTAGATTTAAATAAAGGATTTAATATCGCCCGAATTACGCAAGGCAAATATACCAAAAACCCTAAAATTCCGGCACCCATAATAGGTTCTAACAATAAACGGTTAACAACATACGGAGTTGTATATAAACCATCTTGTATATAACCTAAGTGTAAAAATTTCAAGATGGAATCTCTTAAAATTGTGAGGTTCGGACCTATATAATCAGACCATCTAAAACCTGTAAAATCAAAAAACATGAATATATATTTTATAAAATTGGAAATTAATCCCTTAACGCCGTAGTAATTTTTAGTAACAGTCATAATGCTCGTGCTACCCATAAAATTCGAAAACTGTATATAGTTTAAGATGTAATTGTAAGCTGAAAAAATCAGAAAATTTATGATGCCAAACCCCAAAAATAAAGCAAGCGGCTTATATTTTTTGAAATAAAAACAAAGAGCCAACAAAAACAAACCAACGCCGGGGAGCGCAATCAAAGAAGTAGTTTTTGTACCTATTGCAAGTGCATATGCCAACGAAGACATAAACACAGGAATTTTTTTATCATGCTTAATAGCGTACCAAAACAGAAAAATACTCGATAAAATAAGTCCCGCTATAATGATATCTGTTTCAGTGCTTGAAACCTGTACGATTACAGAAGAAAACGAGGATATTATAAAAATAACCCAAAGCTTTTTTCTTGTAGAATAGCCCAATAACCCCAAAATATTGTAAATTGAAATAATTGAAAGAAAATATCCCACAAAAGAGAAAAAGCCCAAAAGAGCATCTTTTTTGATAAATAAAAGTACCCAACTGTAAAGAATCTCTGAATTTATAGGTAAACACAAATTTCTTATATCAGCGACATCAAAGTGGTTCAAACTCCCCTGTAATACCCAAAAAACGCTTCTTGCAACATGATAAGCCTGAGCATCGGAATTGGTTATCGGTAACACTAAACACAAAATAAACGTAACAATTAAAAAAGCACAAAATCCGACATATAGCCACATCAAAGATTTATCCAGCTTAAAAGAATTTATAACCCGATTTCTGAAATTGCCACAATCTAAGCTCCAACAAGGTTTTGACTTTTTCTGCCAAAAATACATACTTGATGTAAAAAACAAAACATTTAATATCAACACCCAAATTTGGTTTATTGCAGTGAATAACGACAAAACTTCAAATGTCAAAACAATCTGGGCAAAGGCGATTAAAAACAAATAAATTAGTCCTAAAATGTTTTTTTTAGGTTCAAGAATACTCGTTAAAAAGTAAGATGATATAAAAATCAATAAAAAAGATATTATAAATAACAGCATGTTCTACACTTCCAGAATTTTTTTCAAACTTTCAACCATAACTTTTTCATAATGTTCGGCTTGTTCTTTTTCTTTAGCCTCAAAACGAAGAGTAAAAACAGGTTCAGTATTACTTTGACGAATCAATGCAAATCCACCGTCAAAGATTATTCTAAGCCCGTCAAGTGTCACAATTTCCCTAATTTTTTCCCCAAACAAATCAGGATTATCTTTAATAATTTTTTCAAATGATTGCAGAGTAGATTTTTTGAGTTCATTAATACACGGAAATCTAACTTCTTGAGAAGAGAAGACTTCATCAAATGGAGTTAAAAGTTGTTCTATTTTAAAATCAGCATTTTTTTTCTTCCAGTTAGAAACAATTTCGATAATCCGACAACCGGCATAAACAGCGTCGTCGAACCCGTGATATCTGTCTTTAAAGAACGTATGCCCGCTCATCTCTCCTGCAAGGATTGCACCGGTTTCTTTCATTTTAACCTTGATAAAACCATGTCCGGTTTTGCACATAATCGCATGCCCGCCAAGTTCATTAATTTGGTCATAAAGCACTTGCGAACACTTAACTTCAGAAACAATAACAGGTTTTTTATGTGCATCTTGCAATTTTTCTATTAAATCTTGAGCATAAATCAAAAGCAATTTGTCTCCTGTCATGCTGCGCCCCATGGAGTCAATAACGCCAATTCTATCGGCATCGCCATCAAACGCAATTCCAAAATCGGCTTTTTCATCAATAACTGCTTTTTTAATATCCGTTAAAGTCTTTTCATCACTGGGATTTGGATGATGGTTAGGGAAATTTCCGTTAGGGTTTGAATACAATTCAATGACCTCGCAACCCAAAGCGCGATATAGGTTCGGTGCAACAACTCCGCCTGTTGCATTTGCACTGTCAACGACCAATTTCACACCTTTGCCAATTTTTCCAAAATCCTTTTTCATAACCTCTATATAATCAGGGATTAAATCATAAATATTCATTTTCCCGATAATTTGAGACACTTCGGTATTATCAATTTCTTTAAAAGTAAAAGTTTTCAGTTCTTTAATTTGTTCTTCGTTTAAAGATTGACCGTTAAATGTCATCTTTAATCCGTTGTACTGGCTCGGATTGTGGCTTGCGGTAACAATCAAAGCTCCGATAATATCATTTCCGTCAGTGGCTCTCGGGTCAATACCAACGACCTCGGAATAATAACCGATAGGCGTCGGAGCAAGTCCCAAATCTACAACATTAGCCCCTGTCGAAGTTACACCTTTAATAAGTGCCTGAGAAAGAACCGGCGAATGGTTTCTCGCATCGCGCGTGACCGTAATCCACATGTCTGTCGGGTCTTTTTTGCTGTGTTCGATTAAATACTTAACAAATCCTCGACCTGTATAATAAAACAAATCTTCTGTTATGTCTTGTCCGTAAATACCTCTAATATCGTTTTTACCGAATGCCGTGTCTAGTATGCTTGTGTTCGTATTTGTCAATGTTTTGTTCTCCATATTTTGTACAACGGTAAACGGTAAACGGTAAACAGTAAACGGTTTTGCGGTTCTTGTTTATTTTTTGCTTTTTTACTTCTTTGAGGCTTATTGTCGGTGGGCAGGTATGCCCACCCTGCTTTAACGCCCTCGGGTTTATTGCCACCGTTTACCATTTCCCTTTTCCCTTATAGTATAATACAAACATGGGAAAATTTTTATCTGCTTTATCAAGCAATAAATCATTTATGGGCTGGGTTTTTATCTTGCCTGCACTGTTGGGAACATTTATTTTTATTATAATTCCGGTGATTGTTTCATTCAGTTTAAGTTTTATGGATTGGGATTTAATAAACAAGGCTCAATTTGTCGGGCTGAGAAATTATAAAGAAATTCTGACAGCCCCACTCTTCGGTAAAATTTTATTAAATACTTTTGTTTACGCAATTTCGACTTCAATTTTTGCAGTCATAATCCCGCTTGTGCTTGCCTGTATTTTAAATTCCAAAATAAGAGGTTCGGAATTTTTTAAAACGGTATACTTTTTACCTTTTGTTACTCCTATGATAGTTATAGCGATTGTTTGGCAGTGGATTTTTGACCCTAATATCGGGATTTTAAATTATGTTTTACATTTGCACATCAATTGGCTTTATGATGCTAATTTCGCAATGCCGGCAATTATAATCGTATCGGTGTGGAAACTTATCGGATACAATATGGTGATTTTTTTATCGGGATTAAGTGCGCTAAACCAATCTTTGTTTGAAGCTTCCAAAATTGATGGTGCAAATCATTTTGAAACTTTCAGATTTGTAACCGTTCCACTATTGTCGCCGACAATCTTTTTTGTCGTGGTAATCACCTGCATAAGTTCATTTCAGATTTTTGATTTGATTTATTTAATGACTCAGGGCGGGCCTTTAGACAGCACGAATGTTTTGGTTTACGCGATTTACAAAAACGCTTTTGAATATTTCAAAGTCGGTCAGGCAAGTGCCCTAGCCTACATTTTATTTATAATAATCCTTGGATTAACGATGATTCAATGGCAGTTACGGAAAAAATTAGTTTACAACGAGTCGGACTAGCAAAACAACGGCGTTTGCTTCAATAGCAAGAAGTTCACCTACCGCATCCATCTTTTCGTTTGTTTTCGCCTTGATTGAAATCAAATCTTCTTCAATCCTGAGTGTTTTTGCCAAAATTTTCTTCATCTCAGGGATATAAGGCATCATTTTGGGCTCTTGGGCGATTATATTTGAATCAATATTGTTAATCTCATACCCTTTGTTTAAAATCAAATCATAAACTTTTTCAAGCAAAATTAGGCTCGAAATGTTTTTAAATTCCTCCTTGTTATCGGGGAAAAGCGTTCCAATATCTGAAAGCGCTAAAACACCCAACAAGGCATCAATTATAGCATGGGTTAAAACATCTGCATCCGAGTGACCTAAAAGCCCCTTGTTGTGTGGGATTTTCACTCCACCTATAACTAAAGCGCGATTTTGGACTAATTGGTGTATATCATAACCTGTTCCGATTCTAAAATTTTGCTTCATCATACCCCCGAATAAATTTTTCTACAGCTTTTACAAACCCATTGTTGCATACAGTATCTGTAACATAATCCGCAACTTCTTTTAATTCCTCGGTTGCGTTACCCATCGCAACCTTTATTCCGCCTGCGGATAAAAGTTCAAGATCGTTGTTTTGGTCTCCGATTGTCATAATTTCTTCTCGTTTTAGTCCCCAGTGCTCTTTTAAGAAATTTACGGCATCGGATTTTTTTGCGTGTTGATGACAAATTTCGCAAAAATACGGTGTGGATTTTACGATATGCAAATTTTCATATTCAGTCGCAAGGTAATCTTGCCATCCGGTAACTTTTTTTTCATCCTCAAAATCTATTGCAAGGAGTTTATTTATTCTGCAAAGTTCAAGTTCTTCAAATGATTTTACTTTAAAGCCCGCTAGACGTTCGCCGGTGTAGCGACGGATTATCGCATCATCTTTTTCGACATAAAGCCTGTCGTTCATATATAAATTAAGGTGAACCTTATTTTTCTTCGCCCATTTTATAATTTCTTTTGCGTATTGCGGGTCAAGATTTTTCTCATACAGGATTTTATTTTCATGTTTGATTAACCCGCCCTGATATGAAATAATTGGCGTTTCTAGCCCCAGTTCTTCGGCGATATAATCAGCTGCAGAATGCATTCTGCCTGTTACAAGCACAACTTTTATACCGTCATTAGTAAGCTTTTTAATACAATCTTTGACTTCTTGGTTGAACTCAAAGTTATGTTTTAAAATAGTTCCGTCAATATCTGTTGCTATTAGTTTTATCATAATTTAGCCTTTTGGTTTTGTGGAAAACTTTCCCCTAAAATTATAGCAAGAACCAACGGCTTGTAAAAGGTCAGCAGAAATTAAGTAGGTGAAACACAAGAAAACAAGCTCTATCCCTCGCCCCTTGCGGGAGAGGGAAATTTTTCGGCACGAAGAATGAGTGTCAGAAAAATTGGGTGAGGGGTGCAAAGGCTTACGCTGGTTGCGAAACCCCTCACCCTGTTTTCTAATGTTCGCAGGCTGCTGCTCACATTGAAAACAGACCTCTCCCGCAAGGGGCGAGGTTGAAACACCTGTTATATCTGCATTTTTAGCCAATTAAGCAAAATTTTACGCCCATGTAATCAATGTTGCAAATTGTAACGATATACGATTTTACCTAGCAAATTTTTTCTTGAGGGGTTTTAAAGCATGTGTAGAGATTATAAAATTTATTAAGAAACAAAAGGAAATTTTAAAAAATGAAAATTATGCCAGTCATACCGACGGTCAACAATAACAAGAACAACAGTCCACAATGTAAGCCGACCTTTAAAGCGACTCTCACGCAAGAGTCTGAAAAATTTATTAACAAGAAATTTGGTGCAGTTGGGTCATTCCTATTAAAGCTATAGTAATTTAAGTTGACAACAACAATGAAATATGGTATAATAATAGCGGAGGTGAAATTATGGCATATTCTTTGGACTTGAGAAAAAAGGTAATAGATTACAGAAAAACACACACTTTAGAGGAAACCTATTTAACTT
>CAISJE010000001.1 GCA_903885635.1 uncultured bacterium | reverse complement strand
TCTTAACTCCGTTTCCGACTTTTGCAAGTGTGTCGGAATGATAAAACTTTTCTGTTTTTCCGACTAATTTTGACATTCAGAGTTAATGTGGAAGTATGGACTATAAATACATAACAATCAAAGAATTAGCGAATTTAAAAGACGTCAGTACCCGTGCAATTCGGCTTTCAAAATCAAAATATCAAACACGAGAGATAAAAGTTCAGGGTGGAACTAGTTTTGGAATACTCCTATCAAGTATTGAACCTGAATTACAGGGAAAATATTTGGACAAAAAAATAGAAATAAAAACCGAATCAACTTCCTTGGTGCCGATTAATTTCAAGGAAGATTCAACTGACAAAGCAAAAGAAACAGCCCTTGCTCGGTTTGACTTGTTAAAAGAATGGCAAAAGCAGAGGAAAAATCAGAGAAAGCAAACAAAATTTGATACGGATTTTTTGGATGCCTATAATGCAGGATTGCTGTATCCAAAAATTTATTCTGTCATCGGGAGCGTATCAATCGGAACCCTGCAGCGTTGGAAAAGGATTTTGGGCAACAATTCCGACTTTAGATTATTAACCCCGAATTATCACTACCAAAAAGCTGAAAGCAGAGTAAGTTTAACCGATTTTGAAAAACAAATTTTTATTAAATTTTTGCTCCACCCGAATAAATTTAGTATAGGCAAAGCCATATCGCTCACTCAATATATTTTGGAGAAAAACGGGCAAAGCTATATTCCCTCAAATCCAACATTCAGGAGATTTGCAAACTGGTATCGAGACAACAATTATGACAAGTGGATTTTGCTCCGCGATGGCGAAAAGTCTTTAAAAGAAGAGGTTATTCCGCATATAAAAAGGGATTTATCGAAAATTGAAGTCGGAGATGTTTTGGTTGCAGACGGCAAAAAATTGAACTTCCAAGTAATTAACCCATTTACTGGAAAACCTTGCAGGGCGACATTAATCGGTTTCCTTGATTGGAAATCAACCGCACTGGTCGGGTATGAAATTATGCTTGAAGAAAACACGCAAAATATCGCTTCCGCCCTGCGAAATGCAATCTTGAATTTAGGTAGAATCCCTAAATTTGTTTATCAGGATAATGGCAGAGCCTTCAAGGCAAAATATTTTATCGGGAGTGCCGATTTTCAAGAAACAGGAATCAGAGGTATTTATGAAAAACTTGGCATAACTCCGATTTTTGCAAATCCGTACAATGCGAGAGCAAAAGTTATAGAGCGTTTTTTCTTAGAAATGCAGGAAAGTTTCGAGAAACTTCTACCGAGTTACATCGGGACGAGTATTGAAAACAAACCCGCTAGGTTGAAACGGAACGAAAAATTCCACTCTGAAAATCATAAGGAATTCATTCCGACAATTGAACAAACAATTCAAATGATTGACTCTTGGCTTGATTATAAAAATTCGTTGTCGTGTCCAAATTGTAAAGATAAAACGATAAAAGAAATGCTTGCAGGAATTGAAAAACAAGAAATTAGCGAACAATGTTTAGATGATTTAATGATGGCACAGGAGATAAAAACAATTACAAGTCAGGGCATAAGATTTTTAAAAGCGGATTATTTCGACGATGCACTTTACGGCTTGAGGCAAAAAGTAATGATAAAATACAGCCTGTTTGACCTTTCATATATAAAGGTTTATACAATAAATGGCAAATTTTTGTGCAAAGCGGAGCGAATAACATTAACACATCCGCTTGCACATTACACCGGTGAAATTAAAGATATTGAGGATTACAAGCAGAAAATTCTAAAGCAGAAACAGTTGAAAAACAGGACTATAAAAGCTTGCAAAGAGTTTTTGAATGTTGAGGATTTGGATGTTTTAAAATACGAATTGATTGAGCAGCGTGAACCGATTGTTGAAAAAACTATAGGCGGAAAAATCGGAGATTTTTCCGCCCCCGAAAACACAAAAAGTGAAGAAGCCAAAACTTTGCGACCATTATTCAAAACAAATTTCGAAAGATATGAATACTTAATGCAACAGGGATGCACCTGCAACGCGGACAGAAAATGGTTATCGGAATACAAAATGACAGAGGAATGTAAAATTTATGAAAAAGATTTTTATTAGGACAAAAAATGTAAAAGGTTTTATAAACCTGATTTACAACTTAAAAAATAAGCCTGAAAATATCAGCAAAATTGGTCTAATTTATGGCGAAGCAGGACTCGGAAAAACGAAAACAGCTTTGTATCTCGCAATTCAGCACAATGCGATTTACATTAGAGCGACAAATTCAATGTCTCCAAAGTGGTTACTAGAAGAACTTGCAGGCGAGCTTGACGAAATTCCGAGATTTTACACGGCTGATATTTTTAGACAATGCGTAAATGCTCTAAAATCAAAGCCCCAAATGATAATTGTAGATGAGATTGATTACTTGCTTGCAGATTTCAGGGCAATTGAAAGCTTGAGGGATTTGCACGATGAAACAGGGGTGCCGATTGTTTTGGTCGGAATGAAATTAGCAAAACACAAGCTAAAAAAGCATACGCATTTATTTGATAGAATTTCTGAGATTTATAGGTTTGATGAATTTGATTTTCAGGATGTTAAGCAAATTGTGACGGAATTGTCCGAAGTCGAAATTCAAGATTCCGCTATCAGGGTAATTCATCAAAAAGCAACAAGATTCAGACAAATTGTACAAATAATCGATAAACTTGAAAAAGCAGCATCGGCAAATGCTTTGACTTCAATTGATAAAACTACGGCGGAGGAAATTCTAAATGCACAATAAATTTTTAACAGCTGCGAAAAAATTAAAAACATTTACTTTTGACGATATTGTTATGATGACCGATATTGAAGAAACAACGGTAAAATCAATTTTGAACGACTTTATAAAAAATAACAACTTAAAGGCTGTAAATAATTATTTTGAATATATTGAAAATCCAAAAAACTTTGAAAATATCAAAATAATAAATAAAAGTATTGAAGTTAAGAATTCTAATATAACAGTAATTGAAGCAGTAAAAAGATTTCTCCAAAGTCGTGAAATCAAGGCTTTATCATTTGAAACGCTAAAAACATACAGAACCTTTTTCAATGCACATATTATTCCGTATTTTCATAAATTTTTGCTCAAGGATATAAAAATTGAAGATATTGAAGATTTTAAAAATTATCTTCGGGAAAAGAAAATCAGTGAGCGTAGGATTAAAAACATTCTGACTTTGTTGAATCAAATTATAAAACATTTTCAAGATGAAGGTTATATTAAAAGGACTTGTGTTTTTCAAGTTAAAAGGTTAAAAAAAATTCCTAAAAGAGAAATACAGATTTTAACACCCAATCAAATTGAAAAAATATTTTCAATAATAAAATCCGAGTATAAATATCTTTTGCCGATTGTACAAAAATCTATTAATGAAAAAATGAAACTACCAGACATTTTAAAGGATGAATATTATCAAAGAAAGCACATATCAAAAAGAAAAATCAGGACTGATTTTTTCAAAATTAAGCAAAGACTCGGCTTAGAAAATTATATGTTTGACGACTTGAGATTCGTAATCTACAAAAACGTATAAAGTCTATGAATTTTATGCGTAAATAAATGTAAAATATGGTTGCTTTTTTGAGTGAAAAAGTGTAAAATAGTTTCATAAATTATAGTGAAAAGGTGCAAAAATGAAAAGAAAATTAATTAAAGATCTTATAGAATGGAAAAATCGCAAAAACCACAAACCTTTGATTTTGCAAGGTGCAAGGCAAGTCGGCAAAACTTGGATCATGAAGGAATTCGGGCGGACACAATATAAACAGGTTGCATATATAAATTTCGATAGCAATGAGAAATTGGCAAATGTTTTTTCTATTGACCTTGACTCAACTCGTTTGATTACTGCAATCGGGCTTGAAGTCGGATTTAAAATAACTCCCGAAAATACATTGATTATTTTTGATGAAATACAGGAATGCCCCCAGGCAATAACTTCTTTAAAATATTTTAATGAAAATGCTCCCGAATATGATATCATAGCTGCCGGAAGCCTTTTAGGTGTCGCACATCATAGCGGAACAGGTTTTCCTGTCGGTAAAGTTGAATTTTTGAACCTTTATCCGTTAAATTTTCTTGAATTTATGGAAGCATTGGGTCAAGACCAATTGATTGAATTAATTTATAAAAAAGATTTTCAAATGATAAGTATTTTTAAAGATAAATTCGAATTTTTGCTGAAAAAATATTGTTACATTGGAGGAATGCCTGAGGTTGTTCAGGATTTTGTAAATAATGAAGATTTTAATAACGCAAGAAAGTTGCAAAAAGGAATTTTATCTGCTTATGAAAAAGATTTTTCCAAACATATTCCTGCAAACATGGTAGAGAAAATACGAATGCTGTGGCGTTCCATTCCTACACAGTTAGCGAAAGAAAATAAAAAATTCATTTATAACGCAATTAAAAAAGGTGGCAGAGCAAAAGAATTTGAAACGGCTTTGGCTTGGCTGAAAGATTGCGGGCTAATATATCAGGTGCATAAAATCAAAAAGCCGGGACTGCCGATTGCAGCATATGAAGATTTCGATTCTTTTAAATTATTTATTTTAGATGTGGGGTTGCTCGGTGCCTTAACTGGCTTGGAAGCCAAAACACTACTTGATAAATATGTAATTTTTGAGGAATTTAAGGGTGCAATTGCGGAACAATACGTGCTTCAACAATTTAAGACGATAGAAGATTTGCCAATATTTTATTGGACTAATGAAACTAGTCGTGCAGAAGTTGATTTTGTCATTCAACTTGATTCGACAGTCGTTCCTGTTGAGGTAAAAGCTACCACAAACTTGAAAGCAAGAAGTTTAAAAATATATATGGAAAAATTTACTCCTGAAATTGCAATCAGAACTTCAATGGCGGATTATAAGCAAGCGGATAATTTATATGATATTCCGTTGTATGCGATTGAAAATATAGAAAATATTATATAAAAGTTGACTGAAAGAGCTCTTTTTCTGATGGAAATTCCTGAAAGAATCTTTTACAAAATTATATTATTAGGGTAAGGTTGGCGTTTTGTTTGAGTTTAAGCCATTCTTCCGAGTAGCTTCCGACTATTTGAAACTGCATGGAAATTACCGTTTTTTTGTCCAGTGCCTCAAATATAGACTGTTTCAAGACTTCAGGCTACTTAATCAGAATATTCATGGGAAAAACATGCACTTTTTCGGTAAAAATCCGGTAATTCCGGTAAATACAGTCAATCCGACCAAACTAGCCTCAATCTAGCTTAACAAGTAAAACACAGGCAGTCGGAACTCACCTCAAATGTCCGGAAAAGACCCCAAACAATTTTTACACCATCAAATTTCGATTTTAAATATTCTGCAAGAAGACTTCTGTGGCAATTCGTTGCCTGAGCTTCACTACATAAAAGGCAAATATTTAAATATTTATTTTTAACAGTTTTTTTAAACAAAATTTCTATTTTTCTCGCATCAATTAAACTATTATATTCTATTTTATAATCGTCCCAACTGAGTTTGCCGGATTTATAATCATCCAAAATATCCTTAGTAGGAGCATAATTTATGCCATGACTATAATCAATTTTTGTAATAGTTTTTATAAAATATTGTAAATCCTTATGCTTTGTAAACCCTGCAAGCTGGGAATAATTATTTAATCTAATATCAATAAGACATTCAACTTTGTTGGTTATTAACAACTTAAAAAATTCTTCGGCACTTTTTTGTGCAAAACCGATTGTAAAAATATTCATGCCTGCTCCAATCTGTAGCCACCATCATATCCGATTTTTGCGTTTTGTTTTTTATAAGCCTGTTCAATTAATTCTTGTTCATCAGAGCTTTTGGCGAATAAATTAAGCTGATTTCTGTCAGGAAAATAAATATCTAAAAGCCTTTTGTCAATTTTACTTTGTACTTGTATTTGTCTGTCCTGCATAATATTAAAAACGTCTATGCCATTTTTTTGCATCGCATGTGCAATCATAATGCTTCTGTGGCAATTTATAGGGTCTTTTTCCGCACACATAAGAACAAAATTAGTACCTTGCTCCAGCCCATCTTTAATTTTCGTTAACCCATTTTTGAATTGTTCTGATTTTGTAAATTTTTCAAAATCTACGAAGCCGTCATTTGAAAAAAATTCTTTATTTTCTTGTCTTGCTCCAAATTCTAATGCAAAATTTTCGTAAAGAATATTATGTTGTTTTAATTCCGGTTCTAAGTTAAAACTGTTGTAATCCTGATAATATTCAGATACAGGATTACTTCTGACATCAATAAGATGCGAAATTTTATGACTTTTTAGAATTTCAATAAAATCATAAATATTAAATGCCGCATATCCGATTGTAAAAACTGAAGCCATAAATTACTCCTTCAATAGCAATTATACTTCAAAAATCTTGGCTGCAAACTTGTAATATTTGTCGTTGACGCTACTCCATTTGTCATCCGGCAAACTAAATACAACATTCAATTTCGGATAAGTTTTGTCTTTACCATAATAATCAGGGTCAGTTACGGACATATCTGTGTATTTGCTACCTTTAAAAGTAAAAGACATTTTTGTTTTATTTTTAAAATTGGAATAAATTTGTGCTTTTGTAATTTGAACAAACAAAATTGAAGATGCATTTTGAATTACTTCTTTTTTGCTCAGGTAATTATCGACATTGAGGAAAATATTTGAAGCATCATTGTTTAAATACTGATAAGTTTCTTCTTGAGATACAGTGCCTAATTTTTGCCAGCGTATTGTTTCATCAATCAAAACATTTTCTGGCTGAAGCTGCGTCGGACAATGTTTTAATATTTCTACTCTCGCCACATCAAGAATTTTTGTTTCTGAATTGTCCTCATATAGCATGTTCTCAGGAGTTAAAGCCCCAAACGTTTCTTTATTATCAGACATCAGTCGGATAAAGCTTCCGTCATTTATATCTATGCCTACAACACAAAATCCGCCGTGTTTATCGGATTTTGTCATAATAATCAAATCTCTATACATATATTTCCTCGCTTCTTTCTGTATCTTTATATTTTTTACTATTTATGTCTAAACAGCAAGTCAGTATTAATACTTAGGTATTTTTATCACACTTAAGAATTATTGTGTTGAAATGATCCGAAAGAAGGTAAATTTGGATTAGAATAGTTCCAATTCCAGCTATAAGGAGCTAAAATGTTAATGTAAATTAAATAAATTACGTCACGAGTTCAAGACTCACTTCAAATGTCCGGAAAAGACCCCAGCGAGTGAGCGGAGTGCGGAGGTCTTTTGTTTGGAGCAAACAAAGTTTGCAAGGTAATACTTCAGATAGTTTAAACTAAATACTTTTCGGTACATCTAAACCTGAAGTATCTATTTGTATAATATTGCCTGAGCGACGATTTATATTTTTAGCTAAATTCTTTATATAATTTACTCCGTCTTCTATATTCGCTACATGCTTAATAAGATATTTAAAATGCAACTTAATATTGTCAACAATGCCGAATATTTTGATAAATTGATTTAAGGAGGTATTACCTTTAATGTCAGTATTACAATGTTCACATGCTCCCAATGCGTTACAAAGATTATTCGCCCCTCCATTATCGGTAGCATGAAAATGATCAGTACTTTCTCTTGCCGAAGATATTAAATTAACTGCAATCCCTTTTGAAGATTTGTATTGAAGACCTTTTTGAGGTTCTTTCTTTGAGATAGGTACTTTTCCTGAATATTTTACAATAAAAGCACTTTTACTGTCTCTAGATGTCGGAAGACTATTGGCTCTTTTTTTTATCACTTTTAATAAAGTATTTTGAGGATGTTCTTTTATAAGCAGATTTAATTTCGAAAAGAAAACTTTTCTTAAAAAATGCTTTTGGCTCTCTGGATGTTGTACAATAAGCTTAGTTGCATTAATAAGTTCTCTTACTGACTCAATAACTTCTGGAGAATATGAAGGTGTTTGTTGCAACTTAGGCGGCAGGAAATCTAACATTTCATTAATGCCATCTAATATTATAATTTGCTCATCCTCTAATAATTGTAGATGCTTTGGTCTAAGGATTTCAAGAAGTTGCTGAAAAGTCTTTTTAGGATGTCTGGAATTTAATTCTTTAAGGCCCTTAAATACAGAAGCCTCAGTTTCACGCATATAAGGTTCAAAGGGCTCTAATGTGTGTATTAATTTCTTATGATAGGCAACTAAATTCTTTTTTTCTATTGGCCATCGTATGGCATTAAACTGCTCAAGACTTATCATCGGCTTATTACAGTAAGCACAAGGAACATCATGAAGATTAATATAAGGTAGTTTTAAGCGACCAAAGGAAACTGAATCATTATTTAGCGGAGTTTGAGGTGGCATATACTCTTTCACTCTGAAATTATTGGTTGATTGTTTGCTATTTGAATTATAATTAATTATTGCATTAATATCTTTAATGTTTCTTTGATTATAATAAGTGACTAACATTAGCAATTTCTCCTGTTTGTTTTATAGATTTTAATACCGCATCTAAAACAGGCGGTTTCTTAATTGCCAGCCAAGCTTCTTGCGAATTCCTTAGAATGGTTCGCATCTTGTTATTCAAAACTTCGTCTTGAATTTGAGATACAAGATATTCAGCATTTTCGCTCATTTGTTTGAGTATATCGGCAGCACGATTTACTGCATTAAATAATTCACCCTCGCTGAGTGCTCCCATTTCCCGCTTTATCAATTTAATCCAAGATGAAATAGGCTCATCACTTGGCGTTTCTGCCCATTTTTGTATGAATTTCATAGCCAAAATATTAGGAGTTTTAGGAGATCCTTTTATAGCATATTTCATTTCAAGTAGTTTTATTGATGTTTTAGTTTTTTCTAGCTCTTGCAGAAAATCAGTCATTTCTTTATCTAGTAATATAGCCTGCTTAGCTCCGCCTTTACCATTTTTATTATTCTTGGTCTGACCATGCTTAGGCAACATTATATTTACACCCTTAATTGTTGCCGCCTCGTCTTTGTATCCCCCCTCCGACAAATAACACGCTAAAGCCGAAAGATGAGATGGTTTTAAGCTATCCAAAGGTAAATCAAAGAAAATCTTTGAGAAAAGTAAACCGCCAACACCTCTTGCTTTCGAAATGACCGAGCCTTCTGGCGTTAAAGCCAAGTTATTGGCTACATTATCAAAAGCACTCATACCAAGCAATAGTTTGGCATATTTTTGAAATTCACCCTTTAATGTTTTTATTTCGTGAGAGGCTGTTTCTGGGTTCATAGCAGCAAACGACATATCCACTACATCATCAAGTCCTTTTAATCCTCGACTCATCATGATTTGGCTTACAAAATTATATTCAGGTCTTAATTTACTAACTAGATTGTCTGCCGAAGAAATAACTTTTTTGTATATCTCCAATGGTGAATGTCTTTTGTCAGCTTTATGGACAACATATCCAATAGGGTCTTTCCCCATTCTCCCGCCTCTTCCAAATTCTTGTTGCAAATCATTTATGCTTAATTCGCTATAAAGAGTGTTTCCATCTTTTCTTTTACCTACAACCCTATCATACTCTTGTATGACAACTGTTCTTGTGGGAAAATTAATCCCTCTGTCCAAAGTACTCGTGGCATAAGTTACTTTAACAAGTTTGTTCTCTGCCAAGATTTCCGTCAATTCTTTAGCATCTGGCGTCATGCCTGCATGGTGAGTTGTAAACCCTCTTAAAACAGCTTCCTCATCAAAGTTCACACCAAGGTAATGATCTTTTTTGAACTCGTTAATGATTTTTGCAACCTTATTACGTTCGTCTTCGGTTAAAAGATTTAAACCCGATGTCAATGAGTCTTTTTGCAAGTTATCACATCCAGATTGTGATAATTTGAATATTATTGCAGGGAATTTGTTTTCAGCTTGCAAATTTTCTACAACCTTTAAAATACCTGAAGTTTTTGTTTTTCCATCTATTAAAACACCCCTAGATGCCTCTTGTAGAGCTTCTTTTGACAGTTGAGCCTCATTAAATTTTCTTTCGGCAGGGTCGGATAAAAACGCCGCAAATCGTTGTGCTTCGGGTAATTCAACCTTTAATTCTTTTTTTAGAATTTGTTCTAAATCTTCTAAATCCCCTTGTTCTTTTTTACTTAAAACTTTTTGCAAAAACTCTAATCCTTTTTCGGTACTTTCTTCTCCATGTGCAAGTTTACCTATCTGAGATAAAACTTCTTTTTGCCTTTCAGAAAGAGTATTTTGTTGTTGTAAATCAAGGAGCTGTTGAAGATTATACTTCTCTGTCATAAGTGGAATAAAACTATTTGTAGGTTCATGGTAAACAAAATGTTTTAACGGAACATATCTTTCAGAAGACGGCATTTCTACCAATACAGCTTTCTTGACAGGAATATTCCCACCCAAAGCAGCAACTTTTTGTGCCTCAATTTTATTAATCCAATTAGCAATTTCTTGACCGTTTCCGACGGTTCCTGTTAGAAATACCTGTTGAATGTGCGGTGGTGTAAACATTACGGCTTTTTCATATACAACACCTCTTTGAGGATCGTTCATTGTGTGAAATTCATCATGGATTACGGTTGCTAGATTTTTTAAACTCTGATTATCGCCCATAACAGCGTTGGCGTAGACTTCTTCTATCATAATCTTTATGGGTGCTTCGGTGTTAAGTTTAATATCACCGGTTAAAAGTCCCACATTTTCTTTTCCAAATTTTTCGCAGAAAGCTCTGTATTTCTCATTCGCCAAAGCCTTTGTGGGGAAAGTGAAACAAGTTCCTTTGCCATCAGCCATATTTTTCCTTATTGCGTATTCTGCGATAAGAGTTTTCCCTGTACCTGTGGGCAAAACGGTTATAGCATGATTGCCTTCATATATAACCCTTGCGGCTTCAATTTGTTTTTGGTCGGGTTTTTGACCTTCAGGAAGAGCAAAATAAGTATCCATAGTTTCTTCAAAACTTTTCGGATGAGTATCTGGAGTTGCACCCTTAAAAAAAATTGTCGATTTTGTAAAAATCGGAGGATGATACAAGAAATCTCTTGTGTCAATATTTTTATTTTGAATATTTGCTAAGGAATTTCTAAAAGATTTACCTCTGCTACCCTCTAAATATTTGTGTTCTGTTTTATTACTAATTTTTTGAATAATCATTTTCTACACTTCTAACTCTACTAACAATAATACTAAAAAGCCTGAATATTTAAAGTTGCGATAGAGTACGCGAAAAAATTAGCAAAAATTGTCAAAACTCACTAATATTCTGAAAAAACTTATATTTACATTTCTTAAAGTAGTCCCAATAAAAAAAGAGTATCTCACGATACTCTTAAAAAAAATGCCCTGGGTCGGACTTGCATCAAATACGTTGGCGAAGTATGAGGCTACGTATTTGGGTCGGGATTGTAGATTTTGTTTGCATTTAATCATCTACAAAATCACAATCGGGAAATCGGCATTGTTGTTTTGACAACAATTCGGTGAAAGGAC